>JAJRSQ010000416.1 GCA_024278725.1 Chloroflexota bacterium | reverse complement strand
GACAAGTCCACACTACGGCTGAGGGTGGTCGGTGAAACGGAAAACGGGGTGATTGTGTCGAAGGTGATGCCGATGTCCGCGACTGCCAGCGCGCCGTTGAGGTTGCTTGTCAGCGCGAAACTCTCGAAACAGTTGTCGGCGGTATTGCAGTCCAAATAGGTGCTTCCGCCGAGGGGCGTTGGCACAGACTGCGGGCGCAAATACACGCGGATGAGATTGCTTTTGATGGCGACCGCTTCCAGATAGGTTGATTCGCCGTCCACGTTGCCGGTTGCCATGTTGAGCCAGCCCGTGCCCAATCCGCTGATGCTCGCCCACGTTTTCACTTGTCCGTCCAGCAAACTTTTGAAGGTGAATTGCAGGCTGGTGCCGCTGGTCACATTCCGCAGCATTGCCACCTGATCCACGGCTTCATTGCGGAAGTTGCCGACCGCCACATAATTGAACGGGGTGGTCAGTTTCCAGATGGTGCTGATGGTGTTGTTGGTGTTCCAGCGCCGGACGGTAAGATTTTCGCCCAGATTTTGCGCGCCGACCCATTCTTGGCGCGCGCCGTTGCCGGTGTCAAAATTGCCGCTGGCGATGTCGAACCACTGGCTGTCGTTGTATATGCCCGCATTCGCCGAATTATTCAACAGCGCGGTCGGGTTGCGCCCGTCGCGCAGCTCGAACCAGCTTTTTGCCCCGGAAGGGTTGCTGTTGTTCCAGGCGATAACGGCGAAATCGTCGTCGCCGTCGCCATCATAATCGCCCACCGCGAAATCGTCCGCCATTAGAAATATTTGGTCAACCGTGGGGCTGGTTGATGAAGCGTCATCGTAAATCACAATATGTTTGCTGGTTGTTCCGGCATTGAAAATCAGCGCAATGTCCGGCGTGCCGTCATTCCAGAAATCGCCGGTATGAACGGTGACGAAAGCGCCGTTTCCGCTGTATGAAGTTTGGAAACTGAAGACCGAACCGACAATTTGCGGGTCGTAAACTTTGATGGATTTATCGTTGACGGCAATAATTTCCGCATCCCCGTCGCCGTTGAAATCGGCGGTGGCGACCATCTTCCAGCCTGTTTCCGCCGATTTAAAGACCTGTTGTCCATTGGCATTGTATGCATATACATAGCCATCCGTTCCCACAACTACAACTTCATCAATACCATCAGTACTCGCCGTGGTGCTGCCGCCTTCGGCGAAAGCCAATCCCACGGTCAGCAGAAATACCGTCAGCAAAATGGAGACCACTATTCCCGAAAATCTTCGATTAATCTGTATCATATGATACGCTCCTTTAATTGTAGAGATATGGAGAACCCATCTTGAAGTATACTGAACATGCCGATGGCTGGCAAAAGTCAATCAAGATTGGGGCGAATTTGCCTCTTTCGGGGGGATGGTTAAACTGGTTCAAACAACGAATGATGAATGACGAGCCAATGATAATTTTTTTGCGGATGGTGGCGCTGCTAATTTTAATATTGCACGGGATGGCATATTTTCTGCCTGCCGAAACGTGGTGGGGGGTGGCGGCGTACACGGTTTTCCCGCCGTGGCTGGGGATGACATTGGCGTTCGGTGCGGCGGCGGTGACCGTTCCGCGTTTCAACCGGCGTGCGCGCGCAATTTTGGCGAGCGTATGGCAGCGATTGCCCGTCCAATCTCATCCCCGACGATGGTTTTTCGCGGCGGCGGTGGCATCCGCGCCTGTGTTCTGGCTGTTGCGCATTCGCCATCTGAATTGGGGCGATGCTCGTATTCTGGTGGCGGGGTTGTCGCAGCGGGATGCGCCCGTGTTGTACAACTGGCAGGCGCCGTTCACCGTCTTTTTGCATCAGCGATTGTGGGCGCTAATTGCCGACCCGTTGTGGGGTTGGGGGGTGGATACCGTTTACGCCGTCGTGAGTGTTTTGGCGGGCGTGGCATTTGTGTTTTTGGCGCTGGAATGGGCATTTGAGGCAGGGCAATCCATGCCGGAACGAACATTGCTGGCGGGATTGCTCCTCACCGGCGGCGGGATGGAACTCTTCTTCGGGTATGTTGAAAATTACACCATCATTTCGCTGGGCATTTTAGCGTTTCTGTGGGTGGGCGTGCGCGTTTTGCGCGGCGATAGCCCCCTCTGGGCGGCATCGCTGGTGCTGGCGTTGACCAACGCCTTTCACCCGTCCACGGTGGTGTTGTGGGGGGCAATGGCATTTTTGGCGTGGCGATGCCGGCGGCGGGGGATGCCCCTGCCGCTGTTGGTGCAGTCGGTGCTGTTGCCGCCGTTGATGGTGGGCAGCGCGGTGCTTTCGCTGATGGAAATGGGGAATCATGGTATCGCGGCATTTTTGGGCGACGACCGTCCCGGTGGCGGCGACCATATCTGGTTCGTGCCGCTGACGCTCGCCGCGCCGACGGAATGGCAACGATACGCGATGTTTTCGGCGGCGCACTTCGCCGATTGGGGCAACGAAATTCTACTCACCGCACCGTTTGGAGCGGCAATGCCGGTGGGGGCGGCAGTGCTGTTCGGTGGACGGCAGCATCATCGAAAAGAGGGGATTCGGCGGGCGGATGTGGCATTTCTGGCGATTGCCGCGCTGGGATACGTGTTGCTCACCTGGGCATGGAACGCGGATTACGGGATTCGGAAAGATTGGGATTTGTTCAGCCCCGTCTCCATCGTGCTGAATGCGCTCGCCGGGGTGGTGTGGGTGCGCCTTTTGCGGCGGGATGATGATGCACTGGCGGAGAGCGCGCTCATCGTTTGGGTGGTGATGGGGCTGCACACCGCCGCGTGGGTGTTCAGTAATGTTTGGGGGCAATGACGGGGGGCAAAACCGGCAAAATGAAGCTCTGCAAATTTGCTATGGTAGGATTGTTGACCGAAAAAAAGAGAGAAGGTATACTGGAAGGCAGGTAAGAGACAAGGGAATTGAGCGGTGACAAGCTGAAAAAGCCGGCGTTTTTTGTATTTTGTTTTGTCATTCCTTAGCCGTTACCTATGCAATTACAGTATTAATTTTCCGGGTGAAAAAATGGATTTTAGTGTTATCAACTTTTATGTTGCATTGGTTTTCGCTTCGGCGGCGATTGCAGCAGTTTTGATTGTGTGGGTGTGGCGTCGCCGCGACGTGTTGGGCGCCATTTGGTTCGCGGGGATGATGGGTTCTGTGTTTATATGGTCATTCTTCTACGGGTTGGAACTGCTCTCCACATCACTGCCGTTGGCTATTCTTTGGTCCAAATTTCAATATTTCGGTTCAGTGACAATCACCGTTTTCTGGCTGGGCTTGGTGTTAATTTATACCGGGCAAGGTGTAGTTTTAACCCGTCGCAATCGGATTATTCTGTTTTTGGTACCGTTTATCACCGTATTATTGGTGTGGACAAACGAGTATCATCAATTACTGTGGATTAATCCTCAACTGGAAATCGGTTCGGCGTTTAACACACTGGTGTTCGCCAGAGGGTTGTGGTATTGGGTGAACACAGCCTATGCCTATGCTTTGTTTGTTATCAGCACAATTGTATTGGTGACAGCCTTCTATCGCGCCAACCGGTGGCACCGGGAACAGATTATTATTCTGTTGATTTTTTCGTTGCTGGTGTGGTTGGGTGATGTGGCATATATGCTCGGCTGGACACCCGATCGACTGAACCTGACGCCGGTGATGTTCACCCTCAGTTCACTATTGCTGGCGTGGGGATTGTTCCGTTACCATATTTTAGACATTGCACCCATTGCCCGTGAACAGATAATGGATAATATCGCCTCGGTGGTTGTGGTGCTGGATAGCCGGCATCGAGTTGTGGATTTCAATCGTTCGGCAGAAAATTTTTTCAAAATATCAGCAGCGCAGGCTGTCGGCAAAACAGCTTCTGAACTGGGAAAAAACCTTCCGGCAATCAAACAGATTTTAGACGTTACCGACCGCAGGCAAACACTGGAAAAAGTTATCCCCATAGCGGGCGAGCCGCGAAACGTGGTACTCAACATCAAACCGTTGCACAACCATGCGAACCGATTTTTAGGGCACGTGGTGGTACTGCGCGACATTACCGAATATCGTCACATTGAAGCAGAGTTGCGCAAGCTCACGCGCGTGGTTGAACAAAGTACCGCCTCGATTCTTATTACGGATTTGAACGGCAATATCGAATATATAAACCCGACATTCACCGAAGTTACCGGTTACACCGCCGAGGAAGCCATCGGCAACAATCCTCGCCTCTTAAAATCAGGCAAACACCCGACTGAATTTTATGTGGCGATGTGGGATGAATTAATGCGAAATGGCATTTGGCGCGGCGAAATTATTAATCGCAAGAAAAACGGCGAACTCTACTGGGAACTGTCAACGATGTTTGCAATGAAGGATGATAACGGCAATATCACCCATTACGCCGCGGTGAAACAAAACATCACTCGCCAAAAAGAAATGGAACACGCGCTGGATATTCAGCACAAACAAGAGGAAATCCTCAACGCAATTTTACACATCGGATTTGAAGAACAACCATTAAATGAGCAACTGGAATCCATTCTTGGGCAACTCTTTTCCTGCCCGTGGCTGCCTATTTCACTGCGTGGCGGCATCTTTTTGATGAATGATGACTCCGGCATGCTGGAACTTGCCGCACATCGAAACTTATCGCTTTCGGTGCAAACAATGTGTGCGCAAATAGCAATGGGGCAGTGTTTGTGCGGACGCGCCGCTCAAACCCGCGAAATTCAATTCGCCACTGAAGTTGACCACCGCCACGAAATTCTATATGACGGGATAAAAGGACACGGACATTACAACGTCCCCATTTACATGGCGATAAAGTTTTGGGGGTGTTGGTGCTTTATCTGCCCGAAGGGCATCGCAAAAACGAAGACGAAGTAAGCTTTCTGGAAACCGTTGGGCGCACTTTGGCGAGCATCATCGAGCGCAAACAGTATGAGACCGCATTGGCAGAAGCACGCGACCGGGCATTGGAGGCTTCTCGCGTGAAAAGCCGCCTGTTGGCAAATGTAAGCCACGAATTGCGCACCCCATTGGGCGCAATTATGGGATATTCCGAAATTTTATACGATGGAATAATGGGGGATTTGTCAGAAAAACAAAAAAACATCCTGGCAAAAATTACCAATAGTTCCGTATACTTAACTGAATTAGTGACCGACTTGCTTGACCAAGCCCAAATTGAAGCCGGGAAAGTCATTTTGAAAAATGAACCGATTGAAATTGTGGAAATAGTTGCGCAAGTGCATGACGAAGTGCAAAAATTGGCAACAGAAAAAGGCATTGTACTGCATACTGAAGTTTCCCCCGAGTTGCCCCGCATTTTATTGGGAGATAAAAAGCGATTGATGCAGGTGCT
>JAJRSQ010000415.1 GCA_024278725.1 Chloroflexota bacterium | reverse complement strand
CTGTGGGAAAAACCGGGCGACCGGCAAGTGATGCACTATGCGTATGTCACTGAAATGGAACGCAACAAAAAGTTCACCTGGCGCGCTCCAATGGCGGAGTGGGGCAAAGTCTTTATCGGTACATCCATGCAGGTGATACCCCGCGCGGACGGTGGCACACACGTGTATCACATTCTTTATGTTGACCTCCCCGCCGAGTATCTGCCCGTTTTCGGTGGCTTCGGCACACTGCATGGTTTCGATATGGAGTTTGAAACGTTCCACATTCACGAAGAGGCGCGCGGTTTCAATAAATTGCTCCAATCCGGCGTGCTGACCAATGAGGAAAAATCTTACTTTTTCGACAAAAATCGCCCGTTGGCGCGGGATTGGCCCCTGCAAGACGGACGTCCCACGCCTCAAGCCGCCCTCACCCTCCAACCGGACCGTGTCATCACCTATGAGCAGATGATTGTGGAAATGTCGGAAATTCTGGCGGACGCGCTTCCTTCGCCGGGATTTATGCGCCGCTATCGAGATTTGGCGCGAACACACAAATTTAATCGGGAGGTACGCCATGACCATGCGTAAATCGTTATTGCGCGAGCGATGGTTCACCTTCCTTCGCTTCTGGCAAATTGTGGGCGTGATATTCGCCGAAGGCTGGGTGTGGCTGTTCAAACGTCGGGCATTGCCGGAGCATCTGTTTCGGATGGTGGTGCGGCTGGGTCCGACGTTCATCAAATTGGGACAGGTTGCCTCCACCCGCCCCGACCTGATTCCGGTGGACATTGCCGCCCGTTTCAAAGCGTTGCAGGAAAATGTTCCGCAATTCCCTTTCGCCGACGCGAAGCAGGTCATCGAGGCGGATTTGAAAGCGCCGTTGGATGAACTTTTCGCCGTTTTCCCTCATGAGCCGGTGGCGGCGGCGTCTTTGGCGCAGGTCTATTTCGCCGAACTGCCGGACGGCACGCCGGTGGCGGTGAAAGTGCAGCGTCCCGGCATCGACAAACTCATCGCGCGGGATTTGGCAATTTTGCGCAGTTTGGCGCGTTGGGCGCAACGGTTGAGCCGGGTTGCGCGTGATTTGCGGGTGGAAACGTCCGTCATCGAATTTGGACGCTGGACGCTCAAAGAACTGAATTTTGCCATTGAGGGACACAATGCAGAGGAATTTCGGCGCAATTTCGCCGATTGGGACGATGTTCATTTCCCGGAAGTGTATTGGAGCCATACCAAACGTCATGTGCTGACTATGGAACGGCTTTTCGGGTTGCGGGTGGATGAAGTGGCGGAACAGGTCGGCGCGGCGTTCGGCAAAAAACTGGCGCAACGCCTCACCGAATTGGAGATGAAAATGTTCATCTCGGACGCTTTTTTCCACGCGGATTTGCACCCCGGCAACATCTTTTTCCAGCCGGATGGGCGCATCGCCGTGCTTGACCTCGGTATGGTGGGGCGTATGACCGCCGAACAGCGCGACCGTTTTTTGGCATATTGGATTGCCATCACTCGCCGCCAGCGCCAGCGGGCGTTCCATCACCTGCTTAAAATGGCTGAATCCACGGATGGCGCTGACGTAACCGGCTTCCGAGATGCGTATGATGTCATTTTGGATCGTTTTTACGATAAAAACTTGTCGGAGCGAAGTTTGGCGCAGACATATCTGGAAATTGTTGTTGAAGGAGCACGTTATGGCGTCGTCTTTCCGTCGGAAATGATTTTGCAGGCGAAAGCCATTGTCACCGCCGAAGCGCTGAATCTGGTTTTAGCGCCGAACTTCAATTTCACGAGGGAGGTACGCCCCATCGTTGCCCGGGAATTTGCCAAACGTGCCACCCCCGGTCACATTGCCGACCGGCTGTGGGGCAGTTTGGCGGAATGGATACTACTGGGCGAATCGGTTCCCGGCGGTGAAGCTCCCGGCGATGAATTGGAAGATGAAGTTTCGTTTCGCCGTTGGGCAAAAACCGCGCTGGCGGAAGCATGGACGGATTCAACCGCCACGAAACTACGGGACATACAGCGTGACATCCCCAAATTTACCGCCGCCCCCTATTGGGCAAACCACCCGGAACGGCTCGCGCTGCTGCAAACAGGACTATCGCTGTTCAGGCTACTGGCAACCGGATTTCGCCGTTTGCAGCAGGAAAGTGTGCCGGACTCCCCGCCGGTGGCTGTGCCCGTCACACTTGCAAAGAACGGAAAATACGCGGCAGACACGCCGGCGACTTCGGAAGCACGCTGGCGGGTTTTCACAGAGGAAGGGTGGCAATTCCCGGACAACAACCGTCCGGTGAGCGAGGAATATATCCAAACTTACGCGCATCTGGAAAAGTTGGTTAGGCAGTATGCCGCTCCCGCCTTTTGGGATGGGCGCAGTGAAGACCGAGCCGAACTCACATCGTTATTCACTCTATTGCGTTTTTGGGTGACTCAACTCGGGCAGACGGTGTATGAGTCCGTTTGGGCGGATGAATAGCCGTCGCATCGTTCAGAAAATGATTTTTCAAGAAAGCAAACAATATGATTGACAAACTAAAAGGCGAAATCATCCGATTTTTACGGCAGCATGATATGGCATATCTGTCGTTGAGTTCCCCCGATGGACCTTGGGCGGCAATGGTGCATTATCTCAATGATGGACTCACCCTTTATTTGAACGAAATGAGCGCCGACGACCTTGTCTTTTTCATTGAGCATAATCCGGCGGTGGTGTTAACCGTGGCGAAAACGGAATTTGAAGGGACAGGCGCGCCGCCGGGGGACAGCGTTCAGATTTTCGGGCAGGCGCAGATACTGACCCCGGATGAGCTTAAATCACGCCCGGCGCAAATACAAGCTGCCATTGATGAAAAGAATCGGCAATTGCCCGGTGTTTTCGTGGCAATCGAGATAATCCCGTTGCGAATTTATCGGGTTGTGCGAAAAAACGGGAGCTATCGCCGGGAGGCGCTCGATATTGAGCAGTCACCATAGTACAGTGGAAACTTTCGGTCGGTTGCCCGCACAAAAATTGGCAACCGACCACCATTCAAAGAGGGAGGATTTCAAATGTTTCGATTTTTGTCTGTTACCGCGGCAAGTGTGGTTGCCTTGCATGGATTGATACATCTTATGGGGTTTGTGGCTTATTTGCCCCTGTCACACATCGCGGAATTACCCTACAAAACAACATTGCTGGGTACTCGCTGGTCGGTTGGGGAAGCGGGAATGCGTTGGTATAGTGTTTTATGGTTGGGCACGGCAGTCGGTATGGTTGTAACGGCGGTCGGTATTGTGACCCGGCAAACTTGGTGGTATCCATTGCTGGGCGCAACCGCGTTCCTGTCGGTGGTGATCACCGCGCTCGATTGGCACAAGGCTTTCCGTGGAACCATCATCAGCTCGGTCATTCTGATTTTTTTGCTGCTGGTGTTTTGGGCTCCACGCTTGACCATGTAATCGCTGACTGCCGGACTTATATCAAGAGAAGAAAGAACAACATGGATTTCGGATTACTTTGGCTATTGGTTGGCACATCAAAACAGACGAGGGCATTACGTTCCCCGCGCGAAGCAGCGCCGGAAAATATGCGCTTTGCGCCGAGAGAGAAGAGAGAGGCACAAAAAATGTTCATCAAAAATTCAAATGGCACGGAAACCTTTTTTCAGGAAGCCGGAGATGCAGGGAACGAAACGATTGTCCTTTTGCACGGCATCGGCGCCGACCATCAAATGTGGTCGCCGCAGATGCAGACATTTGCGGACAACGGCTGCTTCGTTTTGGCGCCGGATTTGCTGGGACACGGGCAATCCTCAAAAGTGGAGACGTTGACGCTGCGCGATTGGGAGCTTCAAATCAGTGAGTTGTTGCGGCAAAAAAACGTGACTCGCTGCATCCTCATCGGCGTGAGTATGGGGGGCGTCATCGCCCAATCATTTGCGATGAACCACCCCGAAAATGTCAGCCGGTTGGTGTTGTCAGACACCTTTGGCGAATTGAAAACCGCGCAGGAGAAAATACTGGGCAAGGCTCAGGTGGCGGGGTTTTGGGTGTATAAAATCTTGGGGCGAAAAATGCTGGCAAAGGGGATGGCGGCAACGTACAAAGCGCCATTCGCCGCAACTGCACGCGATTATTTCCGCAAAGCAAGTTTAGAGGTCGATTTGGGGCAGTTGATTTTAGCTCGAAAGGCAATCAACAAAATAGCCGCCATCCGCAAAATAGACGGCGACCGGATACCGACGCTGGTGCTGGTTGGCGACCGGTTCGGAAAATTTTTCATCGACATTAATCGGAAGATAGCGGAAGGGATAAACGGGGCGCGGTTTGTTGTTCTGCCCCGCGCCATGGATCCATCCAATTTGGTGAACCCGACCGATTTCAACCGGGCGGTGCTAACGTTTCTGGCGGAAACTCGGCGCGCTGAACGGGGGTGAAAAACTCGCCGGTTCGCTGTGGCGGATGTTACCCTTTCAGCACCAGCGGCAGATACACCGCCTGCACGGCGCGGAATGCCCGCAAATCCGCCGAGGCGTTCCCCGCGCCGTCAATCACTTTCACCCGCGCATCAAGGGGTGTACCGGCGGGCAGGGTGTTTTGGAAGGGAATCGGGTACTCAAAAATTGCCATGCGGTCGAAGGAAAGGTCACTGACATCCAAAAAATCCACCGTTGCCGTGAACGGCAGCGCCACCGAACCGGACGCGGGCGGCAGTAGAAAATCGACCCCGAATTCCTGATACACATTCGCGGCGCGGAACTCAAACCCGCGCAGGCGACGCAGCCCGATTAATGCCCCGTTCGCCCAAACGCTCACCGTGGCGACTTCAGCGCCGGTGTCGATGGTGGCGACTTTCAAGCGCACATACGCTCGATATGGCGCGCCGCCCGGCAGCCACACCTCCGGGAGCGTCCATGCCCCCGCCGGGTCACCATCCACCGTTGCCCGCACCGCCCGCCCGTCGAGCGCATCCGTATCCGTCACTATCTGCCCCACCCCCAACCGGAAATCTTCCCCCTGCCATGCCCACGCCTGCCGCCCGACCGCCAGCCACGCCACGCCCGCCGTATCATCGGCGGCGGCAATGGTGGGCGATACCGCCAGCGAGCCGGTCAGTACCACACTGCCGCCCACCCAATACGCGGTGGGCGCGCGGCGGTCGATGCCGAAGACCACCGGCGGCGCAGCGGCGCGATTGCCCGCCGTGTCTCCCGCGTCGGCGGAGAGTGTCGGCGCGTCGGTGTCCAGCGGCTGGTCGGGCACGGCGGAAATATCCGCCAACGCATCGGTCAGCGCCTGCGTTTGAGTCAGCACCGTCAAAAAAATGCGGGTGTCGGAAATCACCCCGTCGTCGGTGACGTTGGTTTGCACCCACAGCCGGTTTCCGGTGATATACCGATTGTGCCACGGGCGGATGAACGCTATTTTCGGCGGGGTCGTGTCGGTGAGCGCGGCGCTGGCTTCCAGCGTGACGAAAGAATAATAATGCCGCAGAATGGCGGTGTAATCCCACCCGTATCCGCTCGCCCAGCGATACGCTCCCCACTGCCCCATCCCGTACCCGTGCCCGTTGCGGGTTTCGCCAAACGACACCGGGTCTTCAATTGCCCGCAGATAGGTCACCCAAATACTGCTTTTGGTGGGACTGCTGTTTTCGGCGCTGTACATGGCAACAATGGGCGCGCCATTCTGCGCCAGATATTCCCCGGCGGTGGCGTCCACGGCGGCATCAGTGCTGGGGTAAGTGTCGTCGCACATATATTGATAATCTATCCAGTCGGTGACATCCCAATCTTTCCCCGCATTTTGGATGATTTTGTTCCAGGCATAGGTGCGGGCGGCAACCGCCTGCGCCTGCAATGCCGCCGCATCCCACCACGCCGGCGATTCATGCGGCGTCACCCGTTTCACATATTCCTCAAAAGGGATGACATCAATTTGCCCCTCCGGCACATTGCGGCAAGTGTTATCTGCTTTATGGATGACGCGAATCTCGGCGGGGGCGGTCAACTGCGCGGGGGATGAAAGGCGCGGCAATGGCGAAATTTTTGGGGAGAGGAAGGGAGCATCATTCGCCGAGAGACGGTCGGCGGGGAGGATGACACTTTCCCCGCCCTGCCGCACGGTGAGCGTGCGCCCGTCCACCGCCCAGCGCGGCGCGTGGTCGGGCAGGTTGTTGCGGGTCAGCCGGGTGAGGCGGCGGTCGCCCACATCGAGCCGCCAGACTTCGGTGAGCGCGTCCGTTTCAGTGCCCAGCGGCGCGCGGATGAACGCCACGCTTTGCCCGTCGGGCGACCAAACCGCTTCGGCAATCACTTCGCCGGGGAAGGCGAATATTTTTCGGGCGGGAGCGTCCCCTTCAGCAAACCAGATTTCCGCCACCGCCGATTGGCTGCGCACCCACAACCGCTTGCTGCCGTCCGGCGCAACCTTCGCCCCGGTGGCGGGCGCATCTGCCCATGCGGGTGTGGCGACCATTGCCAGCCACAGGATTGCCGCCAGCGCCGCCCTGAATTTTTTCAGCTCAAAAAATCGCGTCATAATTTTCCCACTATATTTTATGTTGTCCAAAACTATATCACACCCCGCCGGAAATCTCAACCGATGATTTTGGCACTTTCGGCACAAAAAAAATCGCCCGGCGGATGCCGAGCGATTGTGGTTGAAATGATGGTGCGAATTAATACATCCGTTGGATGATGACCTCAAATGAAGCGTGATACAGCGAGTTGCCCACGGGGTTTCCGGTGATGTCACAGCGCTCATCTACTTGGAAGTCCGCGGTGATACCGCTGGCGATTTGTGATTTCGCGCCCATGACCTGCACGTTGTAAGTGCCTTTGAACATCGCAAATTCGATGAACCCGTCGCCTTTGTCTTTCGCTTCGGTTTGCGCCACGATGCTGTCGCTGGCGTTTGCGCCCCATGCAATTTTGACCGGGACATTGTTCAGCCCGTTGCCGTTGATGTCCACCACGCGGATGTAAATGTGATGGTTCCCACCGTTTTCACACGGGGTGAGCTTCCGCACCGATTTGATGATGAAATCGGCGTCGGGGGTGGGGGTGGCGGTCGGTTCCGGCGTGTTGGTCGGTGGGCGATACGCCGGGGTGTGCGTCGCCGTCGCCGTGGGGGTATCGGTGGGGGTCGGGGTGTTGGTCGGTGTCGGGGTGTTGACCGGCGTCGGGGTGTTGGTTGCGGTCGGGGTGTAGGTGGGAATCGGTGTTTGGGTCACCGTGGGCGACGGCGTGAAAGTTGCCGTCGGGGTCGGTGAAATGGTCGGGGTGGGGGTGGTGGTTTCCACAAAGGGCAGGGCGGCAATCAAATCGCTTTGCGCCAGCCCGCCGATGGTGGTGTTGCCTGCCGGCGGCACACCGCCGCTGACCAGCGCGGCGGCTGTGTCATCGCCCAAAACGCTGGCGGCAAGCGCCTGAATCACGCTGGCGGGGGCGACAATACAGCTCATCCATATCAGCAATAAAATTAATGCTGCCAGCCCCAACCGTGTGCCGAGGGGCATCCCGGAATACCACCGGCTGATGCCATCCACCCGATTGCGCACTTTGCTGCCCGCTTTTTTCGCGCCCACGGCGATATTTCCGGCGGCGGCGCGTTGTTTCTTCGCCTGCCGACGCGGCGCAGCTTTTGAACGCGCGGGTTTGGCTTTGCGCCCGGCGGGTTGCGCCTGTTTGGAGG
>JAJRSQ010000034.1 GCA_024278725.1 Chloroflexota bacterium | reverse complement strand
TCTTTGGGGTTGCGGAGCAACTTCCCTGAAACCCCAAAGAACCGAATCTATTTCATCCGCCGGAGCACGAATTGCGTAAATGCGCAATGTTTTTTAAAATACCAGTGAACTTCCGGCGTTTTAATTTTAAAAAGGCAAGGAACAGTGGTGAGTAAATCAACTGACGTCCTGCGTCGAGTGTTGGGCAGCCTTTCTCTTGAAGATATTGCAGAACTGAATCGCGTGGCAGTGCGGCGAGTGTACCCGGCGGATGCGGTGGTATGCGTCGAAGGCGCGCTGGAACACACCTTTTACGTCATCGAGACGGGGCTGGTCTCCGTGTCGCGGCGGCTGAAGGACGATTCAGAGCAGGTGCTGGGCATTCTGCGCGACGGACAATTTTTCGGCGAAATGGGCTTGCTCGACGATGTGCCCCGCGCCGCCACCGTCCGCACGCTCACCGAATCAACCCTCATTGAAATCACCGATTCAACTTTTGACGCGATTGTAGCGCGAAACCCCAATGTGGCGGTGACGCTGCTGCGCGGCATCACCCGCAGTTTGCGCGACACCGACAAAATGGCGATGGCGGAGCTGGAACACAAAAATCGGCAGTTGGCGCAGGCGTTGGACGACTTGCGGGCGGCGCAGGCGGAATTGTTGAAACAAGCGCGGCTGAAACGGGATGTGGAAATCGCCGCTTCGGTGCAGCGTTCCATTTTGCCCGCCGAATTTCCCGCCATTTCCGGCTTTGAATTCGGCGTGCAGGCAACCCCTGCGCGGGAAGTGGGCGGCGATTTTTACGATGTCCCCCTCATTGGCGATGACAGCTTCGGGCTGGTGGTCGCGGACGTTTCCGGCAAAAGCGTTCAAGCCGCCATCTTCATGGCAATTGTGCGCGCCTTGCTACTGCGGGAAGCGGCGGAACATCTTTCGCCCGCCGACACCGTTCAGAAATTACAACGGCAACTGCTCAAAACGTCCACTGCGGAAATGTTCGTCACCATTTTTTACGGCATTGTCAATATTGAATCGCGCACGATGGCGTATGTGCGCGCCGGGCATGAGCGTCCCATCCTGTACCGCGCCGCCACCCGCCAATTGGAATTGCTCGACCCGCCCGGACGGTTCATCGGGTTGTTGCCGGGGTTGGTGGTGGAAGAATCCAGCGTCACTTTTCAGCCCGGCGATTGTCTGGTCTGCTATTCGGACGGGGTGACCGACGCGGAAAATGCCAACGGCGATTTCTTCGGGGTTGACCGTTTGATGGCGATGGTGCACGCCAACGGGCGCGCCCCGGCGCAACAAATCGCCGACCGGATTGCGCACACGGTGTCGCAATTTCGGGGGGATGTGCCGCAAAGTGACGACATCACCATTCTGGTGGCAAAAGCATGTTCAGAAAAACCGTAACAGGAGAACGGCATGGATAACGAACACGACCCCAAGAATTCATTTGACCCCTCAGACCGCCGTCGCCGGCGTCCCCGCCGTTTGGAAGATGCCGAGACGGCGGAAATCGGGTTTCCGCTGGTGTGGATTATCATCGGCGGGCTGGCAGGATTGATTGTGATTGGATTGGTGGGGCTGGGGGTGGTGAATTTGGTGCGCCAAAGCGCCATTACCCCTACGCCCGAAGTGCTGCCGCCGTTGGTTGAGCCGGTGCTCACCCCGACATCCACCGCGACGGCGGCGGTGGTGGAAGCGACGCCCACTTCTGCCGCCGATACGGCGACGCCCGCCGATACGGCGGCGACACCGGATGCGACGACCCCCGCTGCGTCGGGTGGCGGTTCGCTGGTGGTGGGGGAATATGCCAAAGTGTTCGGCACGGATGGGCTGGGGTTGAGTATGCGCGCCGGACCGGGGCGGAACAATGCCCGGGTCGGGCTGGCGGAAGAAAGCCCCGATGTGGTGCTGGAATTGTTGAGCGGTCCCAAAGATGATGAAAACGGGGAAGATTACATCTGGTGGTATATTCGCCACCCGGATGGCACGGAAGGTTGGGTGGTGCAGGACTTTTTAGCGCCCGCCGACGCGCCGTAATGCGGCAATGGACAAAAAAACGGGGATTGGTGATGAGCCAATCCCCGTTGTGATTCAGGTGCGGTTTTAGCTGTATTCGCGCGCCAATTCGCGGATGATGACATACCGTTGAATTTGGCTCGTCCCTTCGTAAATCTGCATGATTTTCATGTCGCGCATCAGTTTTTCCACGGGATATTCGGTGATGAACCCGTATCCGCCGAATATCTGTACCGCGTCGGTGCAGAGTTGCATCCCTTTGTCCGCCGCGAAGGATTTTGCCATAGATGCCAGCTTGATGCTCGGATGCCCTTCGTCAACGGCAATGGCGGCTTGCCACGTGAGCAGGCGGGCGGCTTCGATATTGGTTGCCATATCTGCCAACAAATGCCCGATGGCTTGATGTTTGTAGATGGGTTTGCCCATCGTCGTCCGTTCCAGCGCATATTGCATCGCTTCGTCGAATGCCCGTTGGGCAATCCCGACGGCGGCGGCGGCAACGCCGGGGCGCGAGTTGTCGAACACTTTCATGGCGATGATGAAGCCGTCCCCTTCTTTGCCCAGCATATTTTTGGCGGGCACACGGACATCTTCCAGAATGATTTCTGCCGTGTCGGAAGCGCGCTGACCGAGTTTGTCGAACGGTTTGCTGACGCTCACGCCGGGCAGATTGCGGTCAACGATGAAGGCGCTCATGCCTTTGTGTTTCGCTTCGGGGTTGGTGTAGGCGAAGACCGTGAACCAGTCGGCGACGGTTGCGCCGGTGATGAAGGTTTTCGTCCCGTTCAAAATATAGTCGTCGCCGTCTTTGCGGGCGGTGGTGCGGATGCCCAGTACATCGGAACCGGCGGAAGGTTCGGTGAGGGCGTATGCCGCCATTTTGCCGTCCACCAGCCGCCCGAAATATTCCTGCTTCTGCGCCTCGTTGGCGGCAACCAACAGCGGCAGAGAGGCTAAGTTGTTGATGGTGATACACAGGCTGATGCCGGAACATCCCCACGCCAATTCTTCCGAAACTAACATTTCCTCGAACAAACTTAACCCCAGCCCGCCGTATTCTTCCGGCACATTGATGGTGGTCAAACCCAATTCCTGACCTTTTTTCACAATGTCCCACGGATATTCATGCGTTTTATCGAAATGTTCCGCGTGCGGAGCGATTTCATTGCGCGCAAAATCGCGGGCGAGCTTTTGGATCATCTTTTGTTCTTCTGTCAGTTGGAACGTAATCCCGGCAGAAGCGCCATTGCTGTTTGCCATCATAGTAACTCTCCTTCAGATGTGAAATTAATTGGTTTCAATTGACCGGTAGTATTTTATAACGCATTGCGTAAACCGCAAAATATAAATTGCTCATTTTTTGAGTGTAGCATACAATATCATTATACTGGAAAAGTGTTCTGAGAATGTTCCCATAAAAACAATGGAGAAATACGGTATGCCTTTTACCACGGTGAATGATATATCCATCTATTTTGAAACAGTTGGCGAAGGAACACCCCTGCTGATGGTGATGGGGTTGGGCGGTTCATTGCGGAGTTGGTCGGAGGCGCAGATTGAACGCCTTACCACCCGTCACCGGGTCATTTTGTTCGACAATCGGGGGGCGGGGTTGAGCGACAAACCGCCCGCTCCGTACACTATGCCGCAGTTCGCCGCCGATGCGGTGGGGCTATTGGACGCGCTGGAGATTGACCGGGCGCACGTGTACGGCGTTTCGATGGGAGGGATGATTGCCCAGCACATCGCGCTGGATTACCCGGCGCGAGTGCGCAAGCTGGTGCTGGGCTGCACCGTGGCGGGCGGCGAGCATGTGGTGCGCACGCCGCCGGAGGCGCTGAAGATTCTCACGGCGGAAACCACCGGCGACCGCGCGGCGGACATTCGGCGGGGATGGCAGATTATGTACCCCCCGGAATTCATCGCCGCCAACCGGGAGATGCTGGAAGCGCGGCTTCAGCGCGAGTTGGAATTGCCCGAACAACCCCGCTTCGCGTATGAGGCGCAACTGGGCGCGATTATCGCCACGCATGACACCTTCGACCGTTTGCCGGCACTGAAGATGCCCGTTTTGCTGCAAACGGGCGAAAAAGACGCGCTGGTTCCGCCCGGCAACACCGACATCATCGCCGGGCAGATTCCGCACGCGCGAGTCATCCGCTACCCGGATGCGGGACACGGCTATTTCATCCAACTGCCGGAACAATCGGCGGATGATATTCTGGCGTTTTTAGAGGGGTAGATTTCCCCCCTCTCCCTAACCCTCTCCCCCAGGGGAGAGGGAATTTTTTCCCCCAAAAAGAAACCCCCCCACAATAGTGGAGGGTTTTGGTGGACCGGGTGGGACTCGAACCCACACGTCCTCGCGGACAGAGGATTTTAAGTCCTCTGCGTCTGCCTATTCCGCCACCGGTCCGATTTGCCCCTATCATACTCAAAACAGCGCAATTGTCAATGTCACCGCACCACCGTTTCGATGACCCGCACCGCGCCCGCCGCCGCCAGCGCCGCCCGCACATCGGCGGCATTTTCCGGCGCCGCCAGCGCAATCATATTCCCCCCCCAGCCCGCGCCGGACAGTTTCGCGCCGAGCGCACCCGCATCCATCGCCGCCGAAACCAGCGCGTCCAACTTGGGGTGCGAAATGCCCAACTCGCGCAGAATGGCGTGATTTTCCCCCATCAATTTCCCCGCTGCCGCCTCGTCTCCGCGCTCAATTGCCGCCCGCGCCGCCCGCGCCAGCGCGCCCATCCGCATGAAAACAGCATCATAATGCGCCGGATTTTTCCCCCGACGGGCGCGCAAATCGCCCACAACTTTGTAGGTTGGGCTTTTGATGCCCGTATCGCCGATGATGAACGTGAGCGGCGCCCCGACGGTCAGCCGTTCAATGGGCTGCCCTTTCACGAAAAAGATGGGCTGGGCGAACGCCACCACGGTGTTGTCAATGCCCGATGGCGTGCCGTGGTAAATTTTCTCCACTTCAAAGGCGATGTCCGATACGGTTTGCGGGTCGAAGGGGTGTTGAAAAAATTCGCCCAATGCGCGGATGATGGCGGCGGAAATTGCCGCGCCGCTCCCCATGCCGCATGCAATGGGGATGGTGGATGTGACGGTGATTGTCACATCCGGCGGGGTGGCAAGCCCCAGCGCGGTCAGGGTGCGACGGATGACGCTCGCCAGCGGGTCATCATCCCCCGTTTCCGAAAGATATGCGCGCCGGTCAATGTCCGGGGCGCGCAAAAGAATACCCGCGCCCGCAGTGCCGCCATCCACCCGACACTGCGCCCGCACCTGCGAGACCGGCACGGCGATGGCGGGCTGCCCGTACACCACCGAGTGCTCGCCGAACAGGATGATTTTTCCGGGGGCGGACGCCTCAATGGATGTGCGGTTCAATGTGTCCACTCCGATTTGCCGGGATGTGCGAGGCGAAGGCTGACATCGCGTCAATTTGCGCCGGTGTGCCCAAAATTATCAGATGCGTGCCGATTTGCAGGGGTTCATCCAGCCGGATGGTGGTGGTGGGCGGCTCGCCGGGGGCATGCACGGAGAGGACATTCACCCCGACCTGCGAGCGGAGGTTGGCTTCCCGAAGCGATTTGCCCACCAGTGGCGAATCGGCGGTGAGTTCCATTTCCACCAGCCGCAACTCCAGTTCGGATGAACGCATGACCACGTCCAGAAAATCGACCACGCCGGGCTGTTCCACATAATGCACCATCCGCCGCCCGCCGAGCATATACGGCGCAATCACTTCGTTTGCCCCGGCGCGCTTCAATTTGGAGATGGTCTCATTTTGATCCACCCGCGCCACGATGACCAAATCGGGTTCGAGCGCCCGCGCGGTGAGGACGGTGAAGACGTTGCTGGCATCGGAATTGATGACGGCGAACAGGCTGCGGGCGCGATGAATGCCCGCCTGCACCAGCGTTTCTTCGGTGGTGGCATCGCCGAGGACGGCGAGGAAACCCTGCTCTTCCGCGCACGCGACGGCGTCGGGGTTGGTGTCGATGATGACGAATTGCTTGTTTTGGTCTGCCAGTTCCCGGCACACGTGCTGTCCCATTCTGCCAAAACCGCAAACAATATCGTGATGGTGTAATTTTTCCAGCATGCGTTTCCTCCGCCCGGAAATGAATCGCTCGCGCAGTTCTCCCGACGCCAGTGAATTGACCAGCGTCGATGAGATGAACCCGAAAATCCCCAGCCCGCCGACAATCAACGCGATGGTGAACGCCCGCCCCGCCGCTGAAAGGGGGTACAGCTCGCCGAAGCCGACGGTGGTCAGAGTGATGGTGGTCATATACAGTGCGTCCAACGGCGTCCAGCCCTCAATGAGCCAATAGCCCGCTGTGCCGCCGGTGACGATGAGCAGCAGCAAGCCAATGGTGAGGATTATTCGGTGGCGCAAAAAATGTTTGTTTACCGGATGATGCATGGGTTCAACCATTAATATATTCTGCATTGAATTTCACGGATTTGCATGAAATGGCTCAATTGGAATCCGGGGAGGATTTGTGAAATGTCATTGCGAGGCGCGTTTTTTGCGCCGAAGCAATCTCCACTGACATTCACGGAGATTGCACCTTTCGGGTATTTTCAACTTCGCTTCGCTCGCAATGACATTTGTCACACTGATGGCTGTATAGATACTCCCGATGATTATTTTTTCACTGCTTGAATGGCGGGAACGGCGGGGACGGCGTACGGTCC
>JAJRSQ010000414.1 GCA_024278725.1 Chloroflexota bacterium | reverse complement strand
CCGCACCACTTTCATCGGCAGGTTCAACTCCGCCGCTTTCCGGCGGCATTTCTCCATTGCGTCTGCTTCCTGGGCGCGGTACTTCTCCATATTCATCAAATCGAGTGGGGTGGCTTTCCGCAAAATTGGTTTGAGTTCCCCTTTGGCTTCATCCCCGCTGATGTTTTTCGCTTCCATTGATACCCAGCCCAGTTCTTCGCCACGGCTGGTTTGCACAATAACCGGGTCTTGATACGCCAGCGGTTCGTCGCTTTTCGGCGGCAGAAAATAATATGTTTTGGTGACAGGTTTAAATCGCACTCCAACAACAGTCGGCATGGTATATTCCTCTAATTAATTCAGGCGCGGCAGATTCAGCAGCAGCACCTCATAATTCAGTCGTTTATTTACATTATATTCAAAATTTTGCAGCGTTGTTTTCAGCTCAACAATTGCCGCCATAATTTGCGAAAGGTTGAGTTGTTGCGCGAAGGTGCGCACGGTATCTTCCGCGTCAATATTGACAATATAGGATGAAATATCATTGTGTGCCAACAGCACATCGCGCCACCAAGTCAGCCATAAATCCAGTATTTCGGTGGATGATTGATTCTGTTTGGCGAGCTTTTCGGCGTATGCCAGCCGAGCCGCCGGTCCCGCCCGCAACACGGAGACCATATCATCCAGCCACGCCTGCCGGGTGGCAAGGACTTCCGGCGCGGAGAGCGCCCGCACCGCCCAGCCGGGACGTCCGTGCGCCAGATGGCTCAACTGCCGAGCTTCCGCCGCCGGGGTGTGATATTGCGTTTGCAGCAGGTGATCAATGCGTTCGGTGGGGACGGGTCGCAAGCCGATGATTTGACACCGGGAGACGATGGTGGGCAACAATTGGCTGGTGGCGCGCGCCGTCAGCAACAGCATAACGTGCGCCGGCGGCTCCTCCAGCGTTTTCAACAGGGCGTTGGCGGCGCCGGTGGTGGCGCGGTCAAAATCTGCCAGAATGGCGATTTTATAGCGGCTGGTGTGGGGCTTTAGCGAAAGGTCATGCTGTAAATTGCGGATTTGCTCAATTTTGATGGCATCGGTTCCGGAGGCGTCGGGCGCGTCCAGCAACAGTACGTCGGTGTGGTTGCCCGCGATGATTTTTCGGCATGGCACGCACGTTCCGCACGGTTTTTCCGTGGCGGTACAGTTGAGCGCCATCGCCAGCGATTTCGCCAGCGTCGCTTTGCCCACCTGTGGTGTGCCGGTGAACAATATGGATTGGGGGAGATTTTGGGTGCTGATGGCGCGTTCCAGCAAATCAATTGCCCAATCATGCCCCAAAATCAGTTCTTTTAATCGAAAAGTCATTGTAACGGTTGGTTGCTCAAAGATTGGTCTATCCGCACCGACCTATGATTTTACTCGTCATGGGGCATCTTCACAAATAAACTGCGGGTGTCGCAGAATTATGGCTCTGTGGATTGGGTCGAGGGTCCAACTTGGTACACGTTTTGCCACGGGCGATACCGGCTGAAGATGGTATCTTCGTGAATGATAGTGTCGCCTTCTTTGACCGTGCGGTAGATGGTCACGTCCAGCCCGTCCTTCGCCCAGTCAATCTGCCGTTTTTCCCCCGGTTTCAACGAAGGGTCAACTTGAATCACGTCGGGACCGTGCGGGACGCGGTTGCTCTCAATCGGGTCAGACAAAATGACGGTGCGATTCGGTGATGTGCCGTAAAACGCAAAGGTGACGGTTCCTGCCTGCAAGTCGGTGTAGGTTTGTACCAGAATATAGCTGTTGGTGTCGTTGCGGAATTTGAAATCAACATCGGGGGTGTAAATGGTCGCGTCCAGCCCCGGCACGCTCCCCGTTTCATACCAGCTCACCCGATACCCGTGCGCCCAGCGCTCCACAATTTCAAACCCGCCGAAGAGCGCGGCGCGGAAGGCGGTGGTGCTCACCTGACACACCCCGCCGCCGATGCCCACAGCGGTGCGGTCGCCCTGAATGATGAGCGATTCCACAAAGCCGTTTTCCGCGGTGATGTCACCCACATATTTGTTGAACGAGAAAATTTCGCCGGGGGGAATGACCACCCCGTTGAATTTGTCGGCGGAAACTTTGATGTTCTGCATCCGGTCTGCGGACGAGCCTTTAAAATAGGTGGTTGCGCTGCTCACCAATTCTTTGATGCCCAGCCGCTCCGGGTACTCGGAAGAGACCGCAGGCTCAATGACCGCCACGGGTAGCGTCAGCCGGTGCGCGGTCGGATTGTCCCACACTTGCTGCATCATCGCCACTGCCGCCGCCACATCAAGCCGGTAGCCCGTTTGGCTGGGGATGATGGGGGTGAGCGCATACGTCACCGGATTGAGCTGGAACCACGCGTCCACCGGGTCGCGGTTGATTTCCGCCGCCAAATCGAAGAAGTATTTTGCCACCGGCGCTTCATCAAACGATACGGTCATCTCCCCGTTTTTAGGGGCGATGACGACCATCTGCGCCAGCGTTTCCGGCGCAATTGACCATTCCCGCCCTTCAAATGTGAAAACGAGGGGCGCGCTGAGCAGAATTTCCAGCTTTTGGCGGGCAGGTTCCACCACCGAGATGGCGGGGTCGGTGGCGTGTGCGGTGAGGGCGATGGGCGTGGTGTCGCGGGTCAGAATCGCGTGCCGAATGGCGTCGCGGGTGTTTTCCACATCAACCATGAAGCCCGGCGCCGCCGCCGTTGCCCTCACCGTGGTGCCGTCCAGCCATAGCCGGGCATCTCTGGGGGGGCGGTTCAGTTCGTTTGAAAGGCGCATCAGCGCACTGTTGGCGGGTCCGGTATCGAAATTAATGATGGGGACGATGTTCACGGGGTTTTTGAAAGTTTCCCATTGAACGCGCATATCTTTGAGGAGACTTCCCTGCCGTCCGACGGCAAAGGCGCGGTTCACGGTGTGCGTCACGTCAATGCGCGCGCCCAATTCTTCCGCGGAAAAGGTGAACGTCCCCTGCTCGGTGGTGAGGGTGATGGGCTGGCTCAACAGCGCCGCCGATTGTGCCATCGCCAATTGCTGGGCTTCGGTGCGCGTCATTTGCCCGGCTTCCACCCCGCCGATGCTCACGCCGGGATATAGTCGGTGGAGAAAATATATCTGGAATCCCAGCACGCCGAAAATCCCCGTCACCAGCACGGTTTGGAAGAAAATTATCATTGCCAGCAGGGTGTTCGGAATTGCTATTTTGGTGACTCTGCGTGAAAGAGAAAACGCAGTAGAACTCATAAGACACTCCAAGAGATGACATAACTATTGTAGCAGGATTAACGGTCAGATGCAAGGCAATGGGATTTTCAGGCACGGCTGTTGCAAAGTAAATTTTAAGGTTGCCGGTTTTCATGATTTCACGCCGCAGGGGCGATTTGCGAGCCGCTCTTACGCATTTTCTTCCGGTTTTAACGAAAATCGGTGGCGTTGTAGGGGCACGCTGCAGCGTG
>JAJRSQ010000413.1 GCA_024278725.1 Chloroflexota bacterium | reverse complement strand
TTCAGCGAATTTGTGGCGTACATCGGACTGATTCCGCTGGCGCTGGCGGCGTGGGGCGCGCTGTCGCTGCGGCGGGCGCGAAATGCCACCGCCGGCGCGCTGCTGCTCACCGGCGCGGCGGGCTTCTTTCTGGCGTTCGGGGTGTTCACGGGACCCGTCTATTTTCTGCTGTACAAATTCGTGCCCGGCTTCGACCTGTTTCGCGTGCCCGCGCGCTGGCTGCTGCTGTACACCTTCGCCGCCGCCATGCTCGCCGCCATCGGTTTCGCGCAGATGAAACGCCCGTGGCAACAGTGGCTCGCGCTGGCGCTCATCCCCGCCGAATTGTTCATCGCCGCGCAGGGGTTGCGCTACAACCAACCCACTGCGCCGGAAGCCTATTCGTTCATGCGCCCGTCCATCGCCCAGTTGCTGGTGGCAGAACGCCCCACTGACCGTTTCCTGTCGCTGTCCGGCATCGTGTACGACCCCGGCGACTTGCAGGAAATCCACGATATTTTCGACGACCAATTGCCGCCCCGCGCGGTGTATGATTACATCATCGCCGCCAAAGAGAAAGAGGTACTCTTTTTCAACCTGCCGATGGTCTTCGGGCTGAACGCGGTGGATGGATATGATGGCGGGCTGCTGCCCCTCAAATCGTTCATCGAACTGGAAAAACTGTTTTTGCCGGATGATAATCTGTCGCTGGACGGACGGCTGCGCGAAAAATTGACCCGCGTGCCGGAAAACCGATTACTGTCGCTGTTGGGCGTGCGGCACATCATCACCGATAAGGTGTTCGATGTGTGGCTGAACGATGTTTTTTACGACCTGCAATTCCCCGCCGTGCTGACCCCCGACCGTCCCGAAGCGTGGACGACCGACATCACCGCCGATTTTCCCGCCACGTCCATCGGGGTGGTTTTTCATGCCGATGGTGACGCGGCGGGCACGGTGGCGCAGTTGGTGGTGCGGTTCGCTTCTGGCGCGGAAAAACGATTCGAGATGACAGCAGACGGCGGCACGCCGTGGGAAAATGCCGAATACGGGCTTGATTTCAATATGGTCTTCGACGGTTTGCCCGCCGATGACCCCATCCGCGCGGTGGGGGTGGTGGCGCGCGCGCCGGTGGTGGTGCGCGGCGTCAGCCTCATCCAACCCGCGCTGAAAACCGGTCGCTCGCTGCTGCTGACCACCGCCGGGCGGTATCGCGTCATTCACGGCGGCGATGTGAAAATTTACGAAAATCTAGACGTGCTGCCCCGCGCCTTCGCCGTCCACCGGCTGGAAACCGTCCCCGACACCGCCGCCGCCGTTGCCCGCCTGCGCGACCCATCCTTTGACTCTGCCGCCGCCATTGTGCGGGTGGATAACGGTCGCACGGGCAGTGACACGCTGGGGGAAAAGAATCCATCCGACCGGGTGGAAATTGTGAGTTATGCGCCGGAAACGGTGGTCATCCGCACCGAGCTGGCATCGCCGGGTTGGGTGCTGCTCACCGACACCGATTACCCCGGCTGGGTGGCTGATATTGACGGCACACCCGCGCCCATCCTCCCCGCCGACATTCAATTCCGCGCGGTGGAAGTCCCTGCCGGCGCGCACACCCTCACCTTCCGCTTTCAACCAAAATCGGTGCGCCGGGGATTTTGGCTCTCCGGCTTTGGGCTTTTGCTGTTAGTAGCCCTGTTTATGGAAAGACGCTACAAGGGTTGACGCTATTTCAGATACAGCGTATAATCACATTATATGATTTCTTTCTAACAGTTTGTTAATCATTAAATGAACCGCCTCAGGAGGGGTTGGTGCCGCTAGAGACCCAACGTTTGCAAGATTTTAATAGAAGCGATACCGGAATCGGGGAACAGATTTTGCCCAAGGGCGCAATCCTGCAAAATCGGTATGAAGTGTTGCGGATTTTAGGGTTGGGCGGTATGGGGTCGGTGTATCTTGCCCGCGATTTGAATTTCGCCAAAGTGGAGCGGCTGTGCGCCATCAAAGAAATGGTCAGCGTCACGCCCGACCCCGCTGTGCGCAAAATGGCACTGGCAAATTTTGAGCGCGAAGCCAACACGCTGGCGAGCATCAATCACGCCGCCATCGTGAAAATTTACGACTATTTCACCGAGGGAAATCGCACCTGTTTGGTGATGGAATATGTCAACGGGCAAAATCTGGAACAAATCGTCACCGATTTGGACGACCATGTATTTCTGGATGAAGCCCGCGTCCTGCGTTGGGGCATCCAAATCTGCGATATTCTGACTTTTCTGCACGCCAACAAAACGCCGATTGTATACCGCGACCTGAAACCTTCCAACCTGATTCTGCGCGCTGAAACCGACCCGGAACAATTGGTGCTGATTGACTTCGGCATTGCCAAAGCGTTCCAAGAGGGGCAAAAAGGAACGATGATGGGCACGGAAGGGTACTCGCCGCCGGAGCAATATCGGGGCATTGCCAGCCCGCAGGGCGACGTGTATGCGCTGGGGGCGACGCTGCATCATATGCTCACCAAACGAGACCCGAAACTGGAGCCGCCGTTCACCTTCCATGAAGCCCCCGTACGGCAATTTAATCCGGCAATTTCAGAACTCACCGAGCAGACCATCATGCAGGCGTTGAGCTATGAAATGAAAGACCGTTTCCCCTCTGCGGCGGCGATGAAGAGCGCGCTTCAGCAAGCGTTGCTGAATTTAACCGCCCCGTCTCCGCCCGCCGACGGCAATTCGCGCTGGACAAACCGAACCGCCCCCACCGGGCAGACGTTCCCGCAAACAACCACACCCCCCGACCCGGTTCCGCCCCCCATCACCGCAAGTTGGAGCGCGCCGGCAGTCAATACCGGGCGCGGCGGCGTGATTGCCATTTGGACGTTCAAAGCGGAAGATGAAATCCGCTCGTCGCCACGGCTGGGCGATGGTATGCTGTACATCGGCGCGTATGACAACAACCTGTACGCGCTGGACGCAAAAGAAGGCACTTTCGCGTGGAAATATGCCACCGACGGCGGCATTGCTTCCACCCCATGTTTTTACAAAGACCGAGTCATTTTCGGGTCGGAAGACCGGCTCATTTACGCCGTCACCAGTCATGGCGGCAAAATTCTGTGGACATGCCCCACCGAAGGGAAAGTGCGGTCATCGGTGCGGGTGGATTTTGAACACGCCTTCGTCGGGTCAGACGACCATCGCCTGTATGCCATCAACGCCCAAAGCGGGCGGGTCATCTGGCGGTTTGAAGCCGCCGGACCCATTCGCTCCACGCCCATCATCAACGACGAAATTGTGTTTGTGGGTAGCGATGACGGGCATTTATACGCCGTCAACATGCAAACGGGCAATATGAAATGGAAATTCCGCACCAATCGCGGCATCATTTCCAGCCCCGGCATTCATGAAGATTTGGTACTGTTCGGCTCACAGGACTGGACATTTTACGCCGTCAACAAATTGGCGGGCTGGGCAATCTGGCGCACCCGCACCAATCAAGCCATCATTTCCAGCCCCACCGTCAAAAACAGCATCGTCTATTTCGGGTCGGTGGACGGCAATTTATACGCGCTGGACGCATTGTCCGGCAGAACCGTGTGGAAATTCAAAGCCGGGTCACACATTGTTTCTCGCCCGGCAGTCTCCGATGACGCAGTATTTTTCGGCACAAATAACGGCGAAGTCATCAGCCTGCACATCAAAAGCGGCAAAGAACGCTGGCGATTTCAAACCAATGGTCCCGTACCGTCGTCGCCCATTTTAGGCGAGGGGATGGTGTATATCGGTTCCACCGACCACAAATTGTACGCCCTGCCCGCATAAAAAAACAAGGTATTCATCCAATCTGATGAGCATATTTCAAAAACTATTTTCCGGCAAAAAAAACCGCAACACCGATGAGCTGACCATCGTTCCATCGGCACAGGTGCGCCGCCCGCGCCTTGCCACCATCCAAACCACCGGCTTCATCGTGGGCAAAAAAACCGACATCGGTCGCCAGCGCGAAAAGAATCAGGATTCCATCTACACCTTCGAATCATTCATCGAAGCCAGTCCCGGACAGGACACCTTTGGCATTTTCATCGTCGCCGACGGTATGGGCGGGTATCAAAGGGGGGAAATCGCCAGCAATCTGGCGGCGCGCACGGCGGCGGGATACATTGTGCGGCACGTGTATCTGCCGTACATCACCGAAAACACCTCCGCCGCGCAAATGCCGCTCACCGAAGCGCTGAAAAATGCGGTGCATCTGGCAAATGATGCGGTGGTGCAACAAACGCCGGAAGCGGGCACAACGCTGACCATGGCGGTGGTGATGGGGTCGCAGGCATATTTGGCGCACGTCGGCGACAGCCGCGCCTACCTGTACCACGAAGGTGAATTGCGGCAGGTGACCCAAGACCACTCCCTCGTCGCCCGGCTGGTTGAGTTGGGGCAAGCCACCGCCGAGGAAGCGCACAGCCACCCGCAACGGAATGTACTTTATCGCGCCATTGGACAAACGGAAACACTGGAAGTTGAAACCTATCTGCAATCCATTCCGCCCGGCGGCTACCTGTTGCTATGCAGCGACGGCTTGTGGGGCATGATCACCGATGAGGAAATCACCCGCATTTTGAACGCGGCAACATCGCCGGATGATGCGGTGGAACAATTGATAAATGTGGCAAATGCCAACGGCGGCGATGACAACATCAGCGCATTGTTGGTTGGCATCGGACATCAACCATCGTAACCAAGCGAAGAGAGATGATGAACACAAGTCCATTAAATCCGGAACTATCCAAAGGCAGACATTCATCCCCATTGAGCATGCAACCTATGGTGAGCCATGCCACCATTCATGCCACCGACAATGAGCAGGCATGCTACGTGATGCTGGAAATCTCCCCCTCAAAAAATCTGCCCACCAGCCGTTTGCCCCTGAACCTGTGTCTGGTGCTTGACAAAAGCACCTCCATGCAGGGCATCCGTCTGCAACAAGTGAAGGAAGCCACCCGCCAAATCATTGACTATCTGCAACCGGAGGACACCCTCAGTCTGGTAGTTTTCAGCGACAAAGCGGAAGTTTTGTTCCCCGGGCAGAAAAACGTTGACAAAGCGCTGGCGAAATCGGTTGCCAGCACCATCCAACCCAGCGGCGGCACGGAAATGCTGCAAGGGTTGCTGGCAGGGTTGAACGAAATCCAAAGCAATCGCACCGATATGTCAGTGAACCACATCATCCTGCTCACCGACGGACGCACATACGGCGATGATGACGAATGCATCAAACAGGCGGAATGGGCGGGGCTGAACCAAATCAGCTTCAGCACCATGGGCATCGGCGCGGATTGGAATGAAGATTTGCTGGAAAAAATGGCGGACGCTTCCGGCGGAACCAGCACCTACATTGATTCCCCGCGCCGAATTGTGGAGAGCTTCAAAGCCACCGTCCGCGAACTGAGCACCATCGTCGCCCGCGAAGTCTCGCTCGCCCTCGATTTAGCTCCCAACGTCGCCCTGCATGAAGCCTTCCAAATTGCGCCACACATCCGCCGGCTGGAAATCAACGCCAACAACACCATCGCCCTGGGACCGCTGGGAACCAACAACCGCAAAATCATCGTCATTGAATTGCGAGTCACCCATGCCACGCGCGGCAAGCTCAAACTGTTGCAACTGCACGTTTCAGGCGACGTGCCCACCCAATCCGCCGGCGCTTCAGCAGAGTGGCAAGACGTTTCCGTCAACGTCACCGATGAAGCGGACGGCGAGGTGGTCATCCCCCCGGTCATCATCACCGCGCTGGGGAAACTCGCCATTTACAAAATGCAGGAAAAAGCGATGGAAGACATGGAAGCCGGAAACGTCATCGCCGCCACCCAACGGCTGGAAACCATGGCGACCCGTTTATTGAATTTGGGTGAAACCGAACTGGCACGCGCCGCATTGCTGGAAGCGGGGCGACTGGCTCGCACCGGCAGCCTGTCATCCGAGGGACGGAAAAAAATTCGATACGGCACCCGCAACCTCTCTATTTTACCGAAGGAACTGTAGCGATGATAAAATGTCCATTTTGCCAAACCCCTCACGTCGATGGCACCCTATTTTGCAGTGAATGTGGCACTTACCTGCTGGAGGACGACCAACGCGGCACCGACCCGCTCGGCACCAGCGAAATCGGCTGGGTGGGCGCACCGATGGACGACCCCGACACCGCCGACGGGTATCGCGGCACCGGACCGCTCGCCATCCGCTTCAGCATTGGTGACCACAAACGGGTGGTGGAAATTCCACTCAACAAAGCCATCCACCTCGGGCGGCTTGACCCCGCCTCCGATGTCTTCCCGGAAATTGATTTGACGAATGACGGTGGCTTGGAAAAAGGCGTTTCGCGCCGCCATGCCCGCGTCCTCAAACGCGAAGGGATTGTGGTGGTGGAAGATTTAGGCAGCATCAACGGCACATTTGTGAACGGCAAACGGCTCGCGCCATACCTGCCCGAAACGCTCAACAGTGGCGACACGCTCCAAATCGGGCGCTTGCTCATTGACATTGAACTGCGCGCATAACCCATCCATCAGGAGTTGCTCATGTCTTTTACCGTACTCATTCACATCGCCAACGCCGACCCCATCGTCGCCGAAATGGATGACATGCCCGACAAAACCAGCACCCACATCATCTGCAACAACGTCCGCGCCCGCGACGGGAAACCCCTCCACTACATTGACCAAGACGCGGTGCGTTTCATTTTCCCGTGGCATCGCATCACCTTCATTGAAATCTTCCCCAGCGAAGAAGACCATGCAGAAGTGGAAACCTTCTTCCGGGATTGATGAATAGCTTTCCCCCTTGCCGTTTCCCAAAAACCGCCGCAATCGGCGGTTCTTTCATGTCGGAAACGACACCGTAAATTTTTATGCAAAGGATTTTTTATGACCACACAAGAAGTCACCACCACAACCTGTCCCCAATGTCGAACCCAATACACCGCCCCCGTCACCCCATTAATTGATGTGACCGGCACGCCGCAACTCAAACAAGCCTTTATGCAGGGACAATTGAACATCGGGCAGTGCCCCGGTTGCGGAACCGTCCACCCGCTCGACGTGCCGATTTTATATCACGATGCGGAAAAAGAACTGGCGTTGATATTCGTGCCCAACAGCATGGGCATCGCCCACGACGATGAACAGCGGATGATTGGCAAATTGACCACCAAATTGATGAACAGCCTGCCCCCTGAACAACGCAAGGGCTATCTGCTCACGCCGCGCACCTTCATTTCGATGGAAAATCTGCTCAAAGAAATTCTGATGGCAGATGGCATCACCGAAGAGATGCTTCAGGCGCAAGAATCAAAAATAAAACTGATTGACCAACTGCTGAAAACGCGGGACGAAACCGCCGTCACCCGAATAATTCAGGATAACAGCGACCAAATTGATTACCAGTTTTTTGAAATCCTCACCAGTTTGGCGCTGCAAGCCTTTCAGGCGGGGGATGACACCAGCGGGCAAACGCTGCTCGGTTTCCGGCAGTTTGTCGCCGCCACCGTCGGGCATGGGAACGATGATATTGCCGCCATTGATGAAAAAATCGGGTTGCGCGCGCTCTCGCCCGCCAACCTGCTGGATTCGCTCCGCAAAGCCAAAGATGACGACGAATTTACCGCGCTGATTGCGAGCGGGAAACCTTTGCTGACCTATGAATTTTTCCAAACTCTCACCGAACAAATTGAAACCGCCGTCAACGAAAACAATCCGGCGGAAGCCGAGGCGCTCAAAACGCTGCGCGCGCGAATTCTGGAAGCATCGTCCAAACTTGACGAAGAAGCGCGCCAAACGATTGACGCGGCGCAAAAGCTCCTGCAAGACGTCTTTTCTGCCGACGACCCCCAAGCGTTCATCAAAGAAAACCTTGAGCGTTTTGACGAAGCCTTTTTATCAATTTTAGTGGCGAATATTCAAGGGGCGGAAAAAGCCGGAGATAAAAATGTGGTGGAGCAGTTGGCAAACCTGTACCGGCTCGTCATGACAGAGCTGCAATCGCAATTGCCGCCGGAAATGCAACTGATAAACCAACTCATCGGGGCGCAACAGCCCGCCGCCATCCGACAACTGCTCGCCGAAAACAGCGGCTTGGTCACGCCGAAACTGCTACAATTGGTGGAGGCACTGAAAACCGATGTCATCGCGCGGGGGGAAGGGGCGATTATCCCCATTTTGGACGAAATCAAACGCCAAATCGAAGCGACGCTCAACGGCGGCGGCACACCGACAAGCGGGAAAATTCTGATTGCGCGGTAGTCATCGCCTTAAACTGAACTTCCGGCTCACCCCGCTACGTTTTGCTGAAATTCTCCAGCCGGAAACCATGCCCGCGCACGGTGATGACATATTGCGTCTCCGGGTCTAATTCCGCGATGCGTTCCCGCAAGCGACGCGCCAGCGCATCAATCGCCTGCTCGGAGACGCCTTCCGCCGCCACGTCCGCCCACACGGTGGAGACAATCTCCTCGCGGCTCACCACGCCGCCGTCATGGTCAAACAGCAATTCCAGCAGCGTATATTGCGCCAGCGAAAGGGGCGGCAGAATTTCTTTCCCCATCACCCACACCCGCTTGGCGGCTTTGTCCATCCGAATTTCCGGACGGTACGCGGAAAACGCCGTCAGCGGGGCGGTGGCGTCGGCATCCACAAAGACCATGCGGCAACTCAGCGCCACCCCAATCTGGTCACCGTCCTGCAACGGGCGGGACTCGCCGGTGAGTTGCTGTCCGTTCAAAAAGGTGCCGTTTTTACTGTCCAAATCGACCAGCGTGTACCCGTCCGCCGCGCGCATGATTTTGGCGTGATGCCGCGAAATCTGGCGGTCATTCACCACAATATCGCAATCGTCGCCGCGTCCAATCAACATCTCATCGCGGCTCAACTCCCAATTTTTGCGGGAGCATTCCCCTTCCAACACCAACAGAATCGCATTTTCGGTCATGATTTTTCACACCTCCGCTAACACACCAGACTTGACATATAGCCTCAGTTGCATTAAAGTCCATTACAAAGAAACCTGATTCGGGTGACCCATTTTCCATGTTTGAACCACTTTCCCCAGACACAACGCTATGGTCGCGGTATCATATCAAAGAATTAGTTGCCAGAGGCGGACAAGGCTCCATCTACAAAGCCGAAGACCTGCGTCTGGACGGGCGGCTGTGCGCCATCAAAGAAGTGGTTCCCGACACCGGCGCATCCAAAGAGCATCAAGAGCAGACGCAATCGCAGTTTCACCGTGAGGCGAGCATTCTAGCCCGATTAGACCATCCCAATTTGCCCAAAGTGTCCGATTTCTTCTTTTACAACGGGCGCGATTATCTGGTGATGGATTATGTTCCCGGCAGAGATTTGCGTCAGGTTTTGGAAGAAGCGCGCGCAAACAAGACGTTCATTCCGGAAAAACAGATTCTTGAATGGGCGAACCAGATTTTGGACGCGCTGATTTATCTACACAGTCAGACGCCTCCTATTTTACACCGAGATATTAAACCGGCAAACATTAAACTCACCCCCAATGGTCCGCTGAAACTGGTGGACTTCGGGCTGGTGAAGGTGATGGCGCCGGATGACAATCGCACCATCACGGTGTTGCAGGGCAAAGGCACGGTGCAATACACCCCGATGGAACAGTACGGCGGCGATACCGGACACACCGATGTGCGCTCCGACATTTATTCGCTGGGTGCAACCCTGTACCACCTGCTGACTCTGCAACCGCCATTAGAGGCAAAAGAACGCTTTTTATATCCCGATAAAAGCATTTCTCTGCGAAATCTAAACCCCGCCATCACGCTGAAAACAGAGCAGGCAATTGTGCATGCGCTGGCAATGCATCCCAATGACCGCCCGAAAGATGTGAACACCTTCCGCAAAGAGTTGTTGGGCGATACCATTTTTGTTGCCAACGGCATCAGCAGTTCATGGTGGGGCAGAGAAGCGCAAACCGTTGTGAGCGAACACACCACATTAATGGCGATTGTGGGGCTGTTGTTTGCGCTGGCGGTCATCATCACCGCGTTTGCGCCGCAATTGCCCATCCCTGCGCCGTAAGTTATTTGTTCCCCCAGCGCGCCCGAATGATGCGGGCGGCAATCACCGCCAACCACCCCAATGATGCAAAAATCAGTGAAATTACCGGCGTGAACCAGTGACGTTGTGTGTTTTGCAGCACCCAATCACCAATCACCGCCACTTCCGCCAACTGCACCGCAAAAATACCGTACAGCACATATCCCGCCAAACCCGTCGCCACCGCCACCAACGCGGGATAGGCGCGAGCAGCCAGCGGTATTTCCGGTGCGGTAAACCAGCGGACAATCACCACTGCCGTCAACAACAGCACCAACACCGACCACAGCAGGTCGTTGAAAACCAACGTGGGCTGCGTGCGTTGCGGCGCGGGCGTCACAACGGCGGTAGCCGTGGGGACGGGGGTAGCCGTGGGGACGGGCGTGCGCGACGGTTCCGGTGTGGGGGTCAGAGTCGGCAACGGGGTTTCGGTTGGGGTGGCGGTCGCGGTGGCGGTCGGCGTCTCAATGGTGATGGTCGGTCCCTCGATGACGATTTTGCCGGAGCGGGTCGCTTCGCCGCTGGCGGCGGTGATTTCCAGCGTCCCCTCCCGCTCCACGGTGATGGTTGTTTGAGCCACGCCGTTGAACGTAGGCACGGTGATGGGCGCGAGCGCCAATCCTTCCTTTGAATATGTCCGATTGAACGAAACCAGCGTATTGTCCGGCACGGGATTGCCCAGCTTGTCCACAATCACCCCGGTGCGGATGATGAGCCGGTCGCCCACGCCGATGGACACGGCGACGGGCTGGGGCGTCCCTTCGGTGGTCGCTTCCACCGTGGGCGATGCCTCCGAGGTGGGCGTTTCCAACGGCGTTTCAATGGTGTAATCCAGCAGAATCACCTGCTCAGGGTCAGGCTCCAGCAGGTCGGGAATTTTGTATTCCACCGCATCAACATTGACCGGCGCGTGCCCCTGCGGGCTAAATTCTTTGAACAGCAACCGCGCCGCCGCTTCAATGTGTTGGGGTGTTTTGTTGTAAAAGCCGTAATACGCGGTGAGAATGCTCACCTCGGTATTGTCCAGATAGGTGGGCGCGTCAAACGCCAGCACAATCACTTTTTTATCGCGCAGGTCGATGGTGTTTTGCCGCAAGAATGTTTTCACCGCCTGCGATGCGGGGTAGCGCGCAGGGTCAACATCGAGCATGGCAAAAATCACCCAGCTTGCCCGTTCCAAACCGATGGTGATGGTTCGGTTTTTGGCGGCGGTGTCCGGATTTTCCAAAAGCGCGTCCATCAATTCGCTGAAACTATAGGTCTGAATTTGTTCGGCGGCGATTTGGTCGCTGGCTGACGGACCATAGCGGGCTAAAATTGCCGTCTTGAGCGCATCGGGGGGGAGGAGGAAAAAGGGCTGGCACACCGCACACTGCTGCGCCTGCCGGTCATCGGTGAAGATGATGATGTTTTCGTCGCGCAGGGGCGGGCTGGGGATGCGGTCTGCCAATTCGTTGACATCGGGATAGATGAGCGTCACGCCGTTGCGCACAATATCGAACAGGGTATCGGGCGTGTTTTGCTGCGCTTCCAGCAGGTCGGGCGTGCGCAAAACATTCGTCAGCCGGAAATTGGGATACAGCTTTAATTTCGCCTGTATAATTCGGCGCACGGAATTGTCCACGCGCTGCTGGAACACGGTATCGGCGAGATATTTTTCGACAAAAAAGTCTATGGCGGTGGACACATATTCAAATTGGGTCTGATCATTTTCGACAATGCCCAAATCGGCGAACATCAGCACGTCACTGCCCGCCAAAAATGCGTCGAGCGCAACCCGCCGCGCGGGGAAATTCGCGTTGGTCACTTTGTAGGTTTTGGTCACCGCGGGGACTTCCAGCGGACCGCTCACCACCAAGCCGCCGGTATTCCGCCATGCGGCGAGCGTCTCCAGAATTTGGGGCATATTTTGCGGGTCAAGGCTGATGGGCTTGGTCAGGTCTCGGATATTGCCCTGCAATCCCCGGTAGCGGATGTGCGCGGTCATCAACCCGTCGGTGATTTCCTGCGGGTCGGATGCGTCCACGGCGGTCACGGCGTAAAAAGGCGAAAGCTCCACCAGTTGCAACTGGCTCAGTGTTTTTTGGATGGTGGGGATGTCCTGATTCAATTCGCGGTCGATGCTCCCCGCGCCGGGGAAATGGCTGGCAATGGTGAGCACGCTATCCGCGCTGCCGCTGTGTACCCCTCGGATAAACGCGCGCCCCATCCGACTCACCCAATACGGGTCGCCGCCGAAGGAAAGCACGCTGGCGATGCCCGACGAATCGGTGGTGGTTTTGTCAACCACATCCAGCACGGGACCCAAAAGCATATTGACGCCCACTGCCGTTAATTGCTGTCCGACAATCATTCCGGCTTGATAGGCGTTCTCCGGCTCCCACGTTGCGCCCAACGCCATCCCGCTGGGTGTGTCCGTAAATTCCGGAGAGGTGAGGGTATGCGGATAGCCGTTGCCGCCATTTTCCGCCGCGATGAACAGGGGGATGGGGGTTGATGAAAGCAGCGGTTGGGAAATGCCGGTCGTAGCGGTCAGGGCGATTGTCACGCCGGTGGTGACGGGCAATGTGACCGGCGAACGCTGCTCGAAGGCGTATGATTGCAGTTGATTGACGGTATTTTGCAGCGCAATGCCGGGCGGCTGGGCATCATCAACCAGCGGTTTGTTTTGGGGCTGTATCCACACGCCACCGATGCGATAATCACGGATGAGGCGGGCGATGACGCTATCGGCAGCAATGTCCGTGCCGTTATACGTGACCACAAACAACTGCCCCACGCGCTCTTCCGGAGTGAGTTGCCCGAAAATGGCTTCCACCTGCGGGGGAAATTCATTTTCGGGGGACTGCGCTTGTGCCGTCGCCGCCCCACCGGCAACACCGAGCATAACGGCAAGGGCGATGATAATGTTCAGTATTGCGGACAATCGTGAATACATAATTTTCGGTTTCGGATGATTTTTGGATAATGATTGCATGTACATACAGTATACGTTTGAACGAGTTTTGCGTCAATTGATTTTTGACGATATGCCGCCCGTAAATCAAAAAGCACCCCGTTTGAGGTGCTTTACAGGTGTATCTTCAATGGGTGGTCAGGCGGCGTGATCCATCACGTCGTTCAGCAAGCGCCCGTATTCATCATACAGTTCCGGCATATTTTCGCCCATAATGGCGCTGCGGGTGATGACGCATTTTTTGATGTCTTTGCGGGATGGAATTTCGTACATCACATCCAGCAGGGTGTCTTCAATGATGGTGCGCAAGCCGCGCGCGCCGGTTTTTTGTTTGTATGCCAGCGCGGCTGCCGCCGCCAGCGAATCGTTGGTGAAGGCGAGTTCCACCCCGTCGAGCTTGAAGAGCCGCTGGAATTGTTTGACCAGCGCGTTTTTCGGTTCCACCAAAATACGCATCAACGATTCTTTGTCCAGCGCATCGGCGGTGACCAGCACGGGCAATCGCCCCACAAATTCGGGAATCAGCCCGTATTCCACCAGGTCTTCCGGCGTAATCTGCTGCATCAGCGAGGATTTATCCGCCTCCGAGCGCGGCAGCATGAGCGTCGCACGCGCCTGCGGGAAACCCATCTGCGTTTTTGTGCCCACCCGGTTGGCAATGATGCGGTCAATATCGTCGAAGGCGCCCCCGCAGATAAAGAGAATGTTTGAGGTGTTCAGTTGCAAAAATTCCTGCTGGGGATGTTTGCGCCCCGATTGCGGCGGGACGTTGGCAACCGTTCCCTCAATAATTTTCAGCAACGCTTGTTGCACCCCTTCCCCTGACACGTCGCGGGTGATGGAAGGGTTATCCCCTTTGCGGGAGGTTTTATCAATTTCATCAATGTAGATAATGCCCTGCTCGGCTTTTTCAATGTCATAATCCGCCGATTGAATCAGCCGAAGCAGGATATTTTCCACATCTTCGCCCACGTAGCCCGCTTCGGTCAACGCGGTTGCATCCACAATGCAGAACGGCACATCCAGAATGCGCGCCAGCGTTTGCGCCAGCAGTGTTTTCCCGGAGCCGGTGGGACCCACCAACAGGATGTTGCTTTTTTGGAGTTCAATATCGTCTGTGGTTTTGGCGGTGATGCGTTTGTAATGGTTGTACACTGCCACCGCCAACACCTTTTTCGCCCGGTCTTGCCCCACCACCCACTCGTTCAAGCGGTCGTAGATCTCTTTCGGCGAGAGGCTGCGAGGGGCGCGGGGTTTCAATTCCGCGCTCGCCGCTTGCCGCTCTTCGTTCAGTAACGCCGTACACAAATCTACGCACTCATCGCAAATATAGACGTGGTCAGGTCCGGCGATGAGCCGATTGACTTCGCTTTGGTCGCGTTTGCAGAACGAGCAGACTTGTTTTTCGGGGCGGAACCGGGTTGCCATAGCTTATTCCGTTTCTGATTTTTCAGCCACTTCGTGGAAAATTGGACTGCCCATCACTTCATCAACCAAACCATATTCCTGCGCCACAATGGCATCCATCCAGCGGTCACGTTCAAAATCCTCGGCGATTTTCTTGGGTTCTTGCTTGGTGTGCTTCGCCAAAATGTGATGCATCGTGTCCTGCAGGCGTTTCATTTCCTTGTATTGAATTTCCACGTCGGGCGTGTAGCCTTGTGCGCCGCCACCGGCGGGGTGCATGTGGACGGTCGCGTGGGGCAGCGCATATCGCTGTCCGGGCGTGCCCGCCGCCAGAAGCACGGTCGCCATACTGGCAGTCACACCCACCGCAAAGGTGCTGATGGGGTTGGAAATGGATTGCATGGTATCGTAAATTGCCAAACCCGAATAGATGACGCCGCCCGGCGAGTTGATATACATGGAAATGTTTCGTTCCGGGTCTTGCTGATTCAGATAGAGCAATTGGGCGACAATCAGATTGGCGATTTGGTCATTAATGGCAGTCCCCAAAAAGATGATGCGCTCTTTCAGTAATAGCGAGAAAATATCGTAGGCGCGTTCGGTTCTGCCGGTGGTTTCAATGACCATCGGCACTAACGACTGCGGCAATTGGTTAAACATATATTGCACTCCTTATGGTTGCATACATTGAGTTTTTATTCTTCGGCTTCCGCCACCGGTTCGGCTTCGGCGTCCGTTTCCGAGTCCGCATCGCCATTGGCTTCGGCGGCTTCTTCCTCTGCATCCGCTTCGCCTTTAATAATTGCCAGCAAACGGCGCGTCGCTTTATTGGTGAGCAGGCTGCTGGCAATCGTCCGCATGCCCGCCTCAGTTTGGACGGCGCGGAGCATTTCTTCTGAGTCGCGGGAGGTGGATACCAGATAGTTGGCTTCCTGGATGATTTCATCCATCTCTACCCGCAGTTCTTCATTTTCAATGATTTTGCCCATCACCAAAGATTTTTTCAAATCCAACCGCACCGATTCCCGCATTTCTTCGCGCAGTTCTTCTTCCGTTTTATTTTGCGCGGTGAGGTAAATGGGCAGGTCGATGCCAAAACGTTTCAACCGCGCTCGCTGGGCTTCCATCGCGTGATCCAACTCGTGTTCTTCCATCACTTGGGGCCACTTCACCTCGGAAGCCTGCACAATTTCCTCAATCACTTCATCCACCAACAGGGCATCGCGTTCGCTCTCTTGGCGTTCCTGCAAATCTTTTCTGATATTCGCTTTCAGGTCATCGAGAGATTCGTAATCGCCCAGCAACGTGGCAAAATCGTCATCCAGCGGTACTTCTTCTTTTTCTTTGATTTCATTGATGGTGATGGTATATTCCACCGTTCTCCCCGCGAATTCATCGTTGGAATAATCTTCGGGGAAGGTGTGCGTTAGCGTTACCGTCTCCCCCACCGATTTCCCCACAATCACCGAGGTGAAATCAGGGGTGTCGTCGTCCCCTTCGGCTTCCAGCAATTCCATATCATCATCAACCGGGTCGGTCGGTTCTTCTTCATCTTCAAATTTTTCGGAAATGGACACCGAGACCATGTCACCCAGTTGCGCCGCACGTTCCACCGGGTTGAAAGTGGTGAATCGCTCGCGCAGGTGTTCAAGCTGGTGTTCAACATCCTCATCGGTGATGGTCACCGCTTCCGGCTCACGGCGGATGCTGCGATAATCGCCAATTTCCACTTCCGGCTCGGTGGGGATGCGGATTTTCATCACTAGCGGTTCCCACTGCACATCTTCCAAACTGGCGGGGGCGAACGGAGTCACCTCTGCTTCTTCAACCGCTTTCTGGTAAATGTTGGTGGTCAGGTCTTCAGTAGCTTCTTCACGAATGGCGTCTTCGCCAAACCGATTCACAATAATGTTGTACGGGGCTTTGCCGGGACGGAAGCCGGGAATGCGAACAGATTTCGCAATCCGGCGCGCGGCTTTTTGCATAAGTTTTTGCTTCTGTGCATCGTCAATTTCAACGGTCAGAATGACTTCACATTTGTCTGTTGTTTCTTTTGATACCTTCAACGTTAGAACCTCTTTCTAGCTAAAAAGATTATTTGCGTTATCCAAACAGCGATAACAGTGAGATTTTACCACAGGGACGGCGAAAGTGATAATTGTGGTGTACTTGAGTCGGTCTTTTTAGCCGGTTCGGTCTGAGTGATGGCGGGTACATTAATCGCCCGTCGCTTGTTAACATAATTTTAGACTATTATGTCGATTAAGTCAACTTTTATGTTAAATTACACGGCAATAAAAATCGCCTCTGCAATGAGAGGCGATTTTTCGAGGTTATTAAGTTTTTTCCCTGCTTCGTTTGCAGTTTTGCCATTATGATGCGTGCGAGCCGGTATATTGCTAGCCGCAAAGGCGACTCCTCTTCGAGTTTTCCCTTACAATGGCAAAAACCTAATCCGCAATTTTCCGGCTACACCCACTGGCTGTTACGGTAAGCACGTAATGTGTACCTCCTTAAATGAAGCTGAACAGCTTGCAGGTTAACCTTATAATAGCACAATTTTAACGTCATTTCAATAGCTTGCGGAAAATTTTAAGCATGGTTAAACATAATGTTCCAGCGAATCGGGGGGTGTTCTGTCGCCCGGTATTGCGGTTTGAGGGCAAGCAACCACAAGGGTTGCCCTCACACCACATTTTTATTTCACTGTTTGTTTGGGTGTTCCGGGAGAGACGATGAAAAATGCAAGAGGTCCTAAAATGGGCAGAATGACAACGAAGAGAACCCATGCAATCTGCAACCACTCTGAAAAATTTCTTTTTCTAATTTGCCATAATGTGAGCAACGCCAACAAAGGCCACAGTATTAGTATGGCAATATTCACTAATTGGAGCGCTTTAACAATATCCATTCCCATAAGCCAAAAGTCCTCCTTGGTAAAAATGGTAAAAATTTGGTAACTATACAGGGGTGTCATTGCGAAGCCCATAGGGCTGAAGCAATCCCCGCCATTCAAACCCAGAGATTGCGCCCTTCGAGCATTTTTAACTTCGCTACGCTCGCAATGACATTTATCTCACCGATGGCTGTATAGATACCATATTTTTTACAAAGCTCCAAAGGTTTTTTGAAATTTTCACGTATGGTTAAACATAATGTTCCAACGAATCGGGCGGTGGGGGAGGCTTATCTTTTTGAAAAACTTTCTTGATTTTCTTGCCCACTTCCACCTTCGCCACATCCAGCACGGAGAGTTTGTCAATGAAGGTCAAAAGCCCGTTCACATCATCGGTGTATCCAACATCATCCATTTTCCGGGTGATGTGCAACTCTTTCTGATGCTCCACCATCCACGCCAACAAATCGTCGGCGGTGCGGTTGGGGAATAATTTCATCACGCCACTTTTTTTGATGCGGTCAATCATCGGGGCGTAAAAATTATCGTACCAGTCAATCACCGCTTCTTCATATGAGGGAATATCGGCGCGACGTTTGGACAAATAATAGCGATAAACCGAAATTTGTTTCAACAATCGCAGATACCGTCCCGGCGTGGTGAAAGAAACATCGGCATCCGGTCTCAATTCATGCAACCTTGTTTTTTCCAAAAAGATGGCGCACTCTTCTTTTATCAACAAATCATCCGGTTGGGTCTGGGGGGTGAGGGTGAACATGGTGGGCAATTCAGTGACATATGCCTGAATGGTCTCCCATCCCAATTCCCGCGCCACAGAAACCCGATGATTGCCATCGCGCACAAAATACACTTGGTCAACTTTATACACCTCAATGGGCGGAAACCCCTGCCCGGTGGTTGCCAGTGTGTAAATCTGCCGCCAGCGTTCTTTGTCGCGCCCGGCGCGACGCGGGGTGAAGGTTCGGGTGAAATCGGCGTAACGCCCGCAACTGCCGGCAATCTGCTTCAACGGGATGTCTTGCAGCCCGCAATTGACGGTGTGCCGCAAACGCAGCTTTTCCACCACCGCATCGAAAGAAAGCAGGTCGAGATTGGAGCCGTTGATGCCCGCTACAATTTCCTCCACCAGCGCTTTCCGCCGTGCGCGATTGAATTCATCTTCGCTTTTCATATACGCAATATCTTTTGCATCCATAGTCCACCCGTAATGATGTCGCGTCACTCACAAAAGGTCGTTTCGGTACATTGGCAACAGATATTTCCAATAATCTTCCGGCAACCACGCCAGCACAATTATCGGTTTGTTTCCGCGCGGCACAAGCGTCTGCACCTCCCCGGAATTTGAAACGGAAAACAGTCTGTACTTCGGAGCCGTGGTCGCAATTGATTTTTCCACCAGCGCCACCCCGTTGCCCGTGGGCGAAAAAGCATAGCTGCTGAAATTATCGGTGGCATCATTCCGGTATAATGCCTCTGCGAATTTCTGTTGGATGTTATAGTGAATTAATGTCCCCTGGTCAAACGCCAAGAATGATTCTCCGTCAGTTGACCATAATATTTGCTGAGGTGCAGACTGTCCATCCGGTAAATGGTTGCGGAAAATATACAGCCGTTCCGCGGCGTCGGCATTGCTTTCCTGCGCGGGGATCATCCACAATTCCGGCGGAACATCGGGCGCGGGCACGGTGTTGAATGCCGCCATCATCATAGTGGGTGAGGGGACAAAAACTGTTGTGGCGGGGCTTTGCTCCAGAAACGGCGCATTGCTGAACGCATTGAACCACCCCAACTCGCCGCCGCCGTAATACAAATTATCGTCCGCCGACCAGCGCAAATCCGTGCCGCGCCCGCTGATGGTGCGCAGAACGGTCTCTTCGCCGGTGCTGACATTTTTTATCACCACCCGATTGCCCGACTGCCCCGACGGGGTGCGAATGCCGTACGCCAGATAGCAGGTGTCCGAAGTGAGGTTTTTACAATCGAAAGACCACGCCGGAATGACGGAGTCATCCACACCGTCCGCCATTTTTTGCACCACCAAATCGTTCACATTCAACGCCAGAATATCCCGCAGCCCGGATTCCTGTCGGCTGACCATATATGCCAGCGTCACCCCGTCGGGCGCCCACACCGCGGGCGCGTTTATCCATTGATATTCATCGGTGATGGGCAAGGGCAGCCCGTTTCCCAGCGCGTCATACAGTACATGTTTGACCAGAATATAGCATCCCGCCGAAACGCTACCGTAACATCCCGGTGAAATGGCGATTTGACGTTTCGGGTCGGCATAGGCAGCGGGTGTGATTTTCTGTAAATTTGTACCGTTATCTTTGATGGTATAAATTGCGCCATTGTACCAAAACAAGATGGGACCATTCTGCTCCCGCGCCACGCTGGGAACGGGGGGCGCGGGCATATAAACCGAAAACAGAAAATACACCGCTGCCGCGAAAAGCACCCAAATCATTTGCCTTGCCACATAACGCACGCGAAAATTCATGCCACTCCTTCTATACATCTATGGTAGAAAAAACAAACGTAAGAGGGGACAATTGAATGCCCCACCTTACGCCTGTGTTCTGTTTTGGAATGACGAAAACGATGTTGAATTTAATGCAAAATCTGCGAAAGGAACAGTTTCGTCCGGTCATGTTTCGGGTCGGTGAAGAATTTGTCCGGCGTATTTTCTTCCACAATCAACCCGTAATCAAAGAAGACAATTCTATCGGCGACAGTTTTGGCGAAGCCCATTTCATGCGTCACGGCGATGATGGTCATCCCTGTTTTGGCGAGGTCAATCATCACGTCCAGCACTTCTTTAATCATTTCCGGGTCAAGGGCGGAGGTCGGTTCGTCGAAGAGCATGATTTCCGGTTCCATCGCCAGCGCGCGCGCAATGGCAACCCGCTGCTGCTGTCCACCGGAAAGCTGCCCGGGATATTTGTACGCCTGTTCGGGAATTTTCACCCGTTCCAGCAATTCCATCGCTTTTCTTTCCGCCGTCGGTTTGTCCCATTTACGCACCCAAATCGGGGCGAGGGTGATATTGTCCATCACCGTTAAGTGCGGGAAGAGGTTGAACTGCTGAAAGACCATTCCGATTTCTTTGCGAATTTCAGCGATATTCCGCACGTCGTTATTCAACTCAACGCCGTTGACAAAAATATCCCCCGCCTGATGCTCTTCCAAGCGATTGATGGTTCGGATAAATGTTGACTTCCCGGAGCCGGAGGGTCCCAGAATAACAATCACTTCCCCTTTTTTGACGGCGAAATCTATGCCTTTGAGGGCTTGAAATTCACCGTACCATTTTTTTACGCCACGGCATTCAATAATGTATTCACTCATCGTGTTTCCTCCACGTAATTAGCGTTGACCCACGCCCAGTTGTTTTTCAAGTCTGATGCTGGCAGACGACATAGCAAATGAGAAGACGAAATAGACCAGCGCGGCAAAGAGATACACTTCTTTTTGCGCTCCCAAAAAGCCTGCCTGAGAAAGGATGGATTGCGAAACTTTCAGGAAGTCCAGCAAACCGACAATTGCCACCAGCGATGTATCTTTGAACAAGCCGATGAACTGCCCGACAATGGGCGGAATAACAGTGCGCAATGCCTGCGGCAGAACAATAAAATACATCTGCTGGAAGGTTGAAAGCCCCAGCGCGTCGGCGGCTTCATACTGCCCTTTGGGAATCGCCTGCAATCCTCCGCGAACATTCTCCGCCAGATACGCCGCGCTGAAGAGCGCCGTCGCAACCATTGCGCGGAACATCCCCGCAACACGAACATCCGGGGGCAGGATGAGCGGCAACATCACCTGCGCCATAAACAACACGGTGATGAACGGCACACCGCGCACAACTTCAATATACAGGGTTGACATCCATTTGATGATGGGCATATTACTTTGTCGCCCCAATGCCAGCAATACCCCAATGGGGAACGAAGCGAGGATGCCGAAAATTGCCAGAATAAAGCTGAGCAACAATCCGCCCCACTTGCTGTACTCAACCAGCGGAAGGATGGTTGAGCCTTCAAACCCGGCGAGCAGATACCAGATGAAGAAGGGGGAAATCGCCCAAATAAGGGTCATCACCTGACGAGAGCGGGTACTCTTGCCCCGGTAGATGAACACACTGGCGATACCCATCGCCACGATAATCCCGATGGCGATGAATACCCGATAATCCTGCGTTTGCGGGTACGGTCCGTGAATGAGAATCAGGATATTGGTAGTGATGGCGCGCCAGTTTGCTTTTGTCACCGCCCAGCGCACGGATGGCACTAAAATCACATACAGCAAGCCCAGCGATACAAATGTCAGGATTGTATCAAACCAAGAACCAAACAGATTGTGTTTTAGCCACCCCAACACACCAACTTCAGTACGTGGGGGCGCTTCATACGTTGTGGTTACGTCTGTTGCAGTTGTCATCTATCGCTCCCTGATTTTCACCCGACTGTTGATGAAGTTCATGACCACCGAAATGGTCAGACTCAACGTCAGGTAACTTGCCATCAGCATCAAAATCACTTGTACCGATTGCCCGGATTGGTTGAAGGTTGTGGTCGCCACCGCGAACAAGTCCGCATACCCGATGGCGATTGCCAAACTGGAGTTTTTCGCTAAGTTCAGGTATTGGTTGGTCAGCGGGGGAATAATCACCTGCAATGCCTGCGGCAACACAATTAGTTGCAGGCTTTGTGAATTGGATAACCCCAATGCGGTGGCGGCTTCACGCTGCCCCTTCGACACCGCCTGAATACCGGCGCGCACCACTTCCCCGATGTATGCCCCGGTGTAGAGCGTCAATCCGGAGAGCACCCCGAAGAATTCGGGGGTCATCACCAAGCCGAGATATTTTTGCTCGTTGTCTTTGGCATAGTTGAAGCCTTCAATAAACGGCACTTGATACACCAGCGGATCCACCATCACAATACCGACGGCGGCAATTGCCACAAAGCCGAG
>JAJRSQ010000412.1 GCA_024278725.1 Chloroflexota bacterium | reverse complement strand
TTTCATATTGCCGAATGGTATTTTCCAGCCCGTGCGGCTGCGCTTTTTGGCGGCTGGCTGCGCCCAGCGCCGCCCATTTTTCGGGATGGTCTAACAGCGATGCCAACCCGTCGGCGGCGTCCGCGACGTTCCCCGCCGTGAACAGGTAACCGTTGATGCCGGTCTGAACCAACTCCGGCAGGGCGCGGGCATTCGCGGCGATGACCGGCTTCCCCGTTGCCATTGCTTCCAATGTGGCGATGCTCTGCAATTCCGCTTCGCTGGGCATGGCGAAAATATCAATGCTGTTGATGAGCGCGGGCAGGTCGGTGTCGGGAACGAAGCCGGTGAAGACGACTGTTTTTTCCAGCCCCAAATCGGCAATTTGCGTTTCCAGCACGGGGCGGTGTTCCCCTTTGCCGGTGATGGCGAATTGCACATCGGGGCGGTTTAGGCGTTTTAGCGCACTGATGATGACATCAAGCCGCTTTTCGGCGTCGATGCGCCCCACGTAAAAGATAATTTTTTTGGCGGGGTCAAGTCCGTATTTGCGCAGAATTTCGGCGCGGTCAACGGCGGGTTGCGGGTGGAAGCGTCGGGTGTCCACACCGCAGGAGACAGGGGAGACGGGGACGCGAAAATGTTGCCGGCGCAGAATCTTCGCGGCGGTGGCGGTGGGGGTGGTGACGTAATCGAGTCGGTTGTACAGGCTCAGGACGCTGTACCACAGCAGCCACACGGCGATGCCGTGTAATTTTTTGGGAATGGGCAGGTAGGGCATCACATTTTCCGGCAGGAAATGGTTCGTGCCCATCACCGGAACCCGTTCTTTTTTGGCGATGTGGTTGACGATGCGGCTCAGCGGATAATGGTCTTGCAGGTGAACCACATCGGGTTGGAATTCATTGAAGAAGCGTTTGACCACGCCGATTGGGTTGGGGGAAAAATACGCATTGTGGTGCAGTTGTTTCAGGTGGATGGCGGCGATGGCGAGCAACAGTACGCCGTTTTTCATAGTGCGTTCGGTGCGCAAGTGTTCGGCGGGGACGAGCATTGCCACTTGATGCCCCAGTTTCGCCAAGCCTTCCGCTAATCGAATGGTAAAGACCGCTTGCCCGTTGTTGCCGGGATAATAAGTTTGTCCGGCGATAATGATTCGCATAAAAAGAACCTCATTTCAAAAAATCAATCGGGGAATTTCGGCGCGTGTTGTTTGAGATAGCGCATCAGCAAAAATAATGCCGATAAAAACCCGATGCCAGCCGCAATTTGCACGCCGGTTTCCAACTGGCGCGCGAAGCGGCTCAAATAGTAGCCTGCCAGCACCAACCCGCCCGTCCATACACATTCCGCCGCGAAAATCGTGCCGAACCATCGCCGCCACGGAACCCGCGCCAAACCCGCCGCAATCAGCGCGGGCAGCGCCAGACTCAGCGTCAATTTGGCGATGAACAGGATTTTCACGGCGTGAATCCGCATTTCCCCTTCAAACCAGGTGATGTATGCCGGGTTCACGCCGACCCATCCCCCCGCGCGTTTGAGCCAGTCGGTCTTTCCGGCATACCCCAGCGAATACCACAGCACATCGGCGGTTAAATTCCCCGCCGATGCCGCCACAAAAACAAAATCGGGGCGTAACAGCCCGGTACTTGCCGCTGCCGCCCCCACAAGCGTGGCAATGGGACCTTCCACTGCGACGAGCGCCGCCAGCAGCAGGTATACCCACATCCCCAGTTGAGGGATTTCGCCATTTGCCAGCGAAAGCCAATAAGATTGTATGTTTTGCAGTTGCTCGCCCATCTGATTACCAATACGCAGAAATTCCGTAAAGGTTTCCAATCATAGCACACCGGCTAGGCACTGTCAATGTGACGAGCGAAGATATTCGGCGCGCAAAAATGCGTCGGCGAGCCGGATGACGCTGCGGTCACTTTCGTAGGTGAGTTGGGTGAGCATTTCGGTGACGGGCAGCCATTGGTGGGCGACGTGTTCGTCCCACAAGTAGCGCACATGGTCGGTGTGGGCTTCCGCCAGAAAAAAGACCACCAGCTTCTCGGTGTTGGGTTTGGGTGAATAGTTGATTTCCGCGCGGAAGCCGTCCAGAAAGGTGAGGTCATCCAGCCCGACTTCTTCATAAATTTCGCGCCGGGCGGTTTCGTGTTCCGTCTCCCCTTTTTCAACGTGCCCTTTCACCAGCCCCCAGTAGCCCTTTTCCTTTTTATATTCCACCGTGAGATACAAAATTTGGTCGCCGTCCCGTTTGAAGATGACCGCGCCGCAGGATTTTTCGTGCTTTATTTTCGGTGTCATTTCCGCAACACTCCGTGATAAAGTAATTGCAATACTGTTTCCAATTTGGCGTGAACGCTCCACGCCGAGGTGGAGAGGTTGCCCAGCGCCAATTGTTCGCGTAACCATTTCAGCGCGCTTTCAAAACGAACCATAATCGCGCGCCCCACCGTGCCGATTTGGTCGTATCGCCGGCGGTAATCTTCCACGGTGAACGTTTCCGGCAGGGTGGGGTCGGGCATGTTGTTGATGGTGAAGCGGGCATTTTCACACGCCGATTTCACCCGCGCCAACTTCTCTTTTTCCAGCACCATAAACGACAGCGCGGCACTTTGAGTTGGGGCGGCGTTCAACGCGGTGGCGAACACATCCTCCAGCGCGCCGATGGACGCGGCGGCGCGTTGCAGCGCGGCATTCGCGTCGGTGAGGGCGGCGTGCGCTTCCGAAAGTTCCGGCGAGGGGGCAGCCGTCCCGCTCCCTCCGACGGGGTCGGGGGTGAGGGCGGCATCCAACTGCGCCACCGATTGCGCGACGTGCGCCAGTGCGTGCTGCTGCCCGGTGAGCAGTGAGCGCAGATAGACCGCCAACACGCCGGAGACGGGGGCATCGGCGGCGGGGAGGGTGAAATATATGTCTGTCTGCCCGTGTTCGTCGGCGGGCACGGCGGGGAACGCTGTTTTCTCCCCTTTTTTCTCCATTGCCACCGGCTCCAATCCACCGTCCAGCCGCAGCCGGAACGGAACTACCGCATCGGCAATTTCAAACTGCACCGTTTCCGTGGGCGAGCTGACCATAATTTGATGCGCGTCCGTCGGGACGGACAGCTTTGTGAGCGTGTTCGCTTCTTTTTGCCGCCAGAATTCCGGGGCGGGCGAGCCGTCCGCGCGGATGGGCGCGTCCATTGCCCACCGGAAATCCGCGCCCGCATCGGCGGGGTTGGCGGGGATTTGCACCCCGTGCGGCGGCGCGAGCGGGTCGCTCAGTTGCCAGCCGAGTTCCAGCAGCAGCGCGCTGTAGGTTTCGCGGGCGTGCGCCCGCACATATTGCTGAAATTCGGCTTTGTCGGCGGCGAAGGCGGGCGAGTCCAGCGGGGTGTTCAGTTTTATCCGGCTGATGGTGTCGAAGGGGGTCGGCGGGTTGTACGCCGCATTGAGCGCCGCCACGCCACCCTCGGCGTATTTTTTTCGCAGCCAGATTGTCCACTGGACGGCGGTGGTGTGCGCGTTGAAGTCTTCTGTGGCGGGCAAGTCCATCAATTGGGCGGATGATGTTTCCGGCAGTGGCAGCAGGGTGGTGGACAGCGATTGCCACCATTGCCCCAACGCTTTCAGCAGGGTGGGATGTTCCCACACCGGCAGCGACGTCGGTGTGCCGTCGGCGGCGACTTGCCGGACTTCCGGGTGCTTTTTCAGCAGCCAGTCGGGCAATCCGTCCAGCAGCAAGCCTTGCCCGGGCACAACCGGCGACAGTTCCAGCCGCACGGAAAAGCCCATCGCCGCGCAAAGGCGCACGAAACCCGCCACATCGCGGCGGGGATTGGTTACGCCGGAAAGGTCGAGCCGCTCGGCGGCGAAGTGGTGGAAGCCCCACGGCACGGGGGTGACAATGGTTTCCGCGCCGAGCTGGCGCAATCGGGTGAGCATTAATTCCCATTGGGAACGGGGCACTCGAAAATAGTGCAGGGATACGGAAGCCGTCGAAGCGGTCATCATTCCTCCTTTTTCATGATGGTTGGCGCGGTTCTTTCCGGCAGCCAAAAAATAGATGGAATTGCCAGCAAGGCAATCAGGGCGCTGATAAAATATACGGTTTTCAAGCCGAAGGCGTTGCCCATCAGACCATTGGCGAAGATTGCCAGCGGGCGCACCAGAAATGAAATGGCGATGAAAATCCCGTTCCCCATGGCGCGGTTTTCCGGCAGATAATCCTGCACCACGGCGAGCATCACCGGGGTGGTGGAAAGTCCGGTGAAGCCCAGCGCCAGCAGTACCGGCACCAACAGCCAACCGCTCGTTTTCAAAAAGAGCAGCATCAGCGCAGACGTGCCGACCAGCCCGCCGACCAGAATCGTTTTGCGCCCCAGTCGGTCGCTGAGATTGCCGCCCACCAGCGCGCCGACCACCCCCGCAACTTCCCAGATGGAGAGCGCCGCGCCCGCCATCCACAGGCTCGCGCCCTGCTGGCTCATAAACGTGGGCAGATAGACTGCCAGCGCGGTCATCATAAATTCACGGGGCAACCGAATGCCGAATATCGGCACAAAAAGGCGGCGGATGGCGGGGAGCGCCGCGCGCAATCCCGGTGCTTTTTCGGTGGGACGGGCGGGAATGCGCCGCAATCGCCAGTACAGGATGGCGGTTGCCACCCAGCCGAAGACGACCACTTTGTAAAATCCGTCCAGCGTCCATGTTGAAATTGCCCACACCGCGAGCAGCGGTCCCACCGTGCGCCCCAGCTCGCCGCCCGCCATAAAATAGCTCATCCCCTTGCCAACCTGATTGCCCGACGCGCGCCCGACCATCGCCGGGGCGGGGGCGTGGAATGCGGCGACGCTCACTCCGGCAATGAGCAGCAGAATCGCCATGGTGGTGTAATTCGGCGCCAAGCCCAGCAGGCTGACCATTGTGGCGGTCACGGCGGGGGCGAAGATGACAAAATAGCGCAGACTCACTTTGTCCGCCAGATAGCCAATCAGCGGGTTGAGCAGGGCGGGGAACTGGATGAACGCTGCCAGTGACCCCGCCGCCGTGAGCGACAGAGACATCTTTTCCATCAGCAGGGGCAGCAGGGGCGAAACGAACGCGCTGTAGGTGTCGTGTATAAAATGCCCGCTGACGATGGTCAAGACTTGTTCGGTGTGGAATTTCGACTCGTCGGTGGTGACGGGGGTTGGGGTGGAAGTTGATAGCGT
>JAJRSQ010000411.1 GCA_024278725.1 Chloroflexota bacterium | reverse complement strand
TGCTCGCGCTGTCCGAGCCGTCATTCACGGCGGCGGTCTCTGCCCGCGCGAAGGATTCGGCGGGCGCTTCCGGCGCGGCTTCATCCGCTGCCATTTGGCTGACCGAGGATGGCACTGCACCGCACGCCGCCAGCGTCAGTACCAGCGTTGCCATCAGCCCGGCTGAAAGAATACGCGCATATTTGGAAATCTTCATCGTTCCTCCCTGTGACCGCTGAATCATTTGGTTTTTCACCCGGGTTCAAGGTGACAGCACCGGACGCAGATTTTCTTATCCCGCATGAAGGGTTTCATATATTTTACCACAGATACAGCGGGGCGGAAGTCTCAGGTATGTTTTTAAGCGAAGACCGTCATCACCCCGTCAGCCCACACCAGCAATGGCTCGTCCGCGCCGAACAGCCCGACCAGTTGCACACCGAGCGGCAATCCGTTGGCGGCGACGCCCGCGGGCACATTCACCGAGGGCAATCCCGATTGCGTCCACGGGAGGTTCATCTTCGGGTTGCCCGTCGCGCCGATACCTTCGGGCGCAGCGCCCGGCGCAGAGGGCGCAATCCACAAATCAATCCCCTCATCCCGCATCTGCTGTTGGATGGCGGCGCGAAATTCCGATTGCGCGGTGCGATACGCCGCCAGCGTGTCATCATCCACCGCCAACCCTTCTTCCACCAGCGCGGCAGTTCGAGGGCGATAGAGGTCTTTAAATTTGGGATACAATTCGGCATGTTCCCGCGCCATTTCCGCCGCCATCAATTTCTGGTGACGGTTGGCGATGATTTCAATATCGAGCAGTGCCGGAATCCGTTTGATGGTGTATCCGGCGAGTTCCAATTTCGCCAGATGGGTTTCAAATGCCGACAGCGCCTCCGGTTCAGCCTGTTTGAGGTATGCTCCCTCCGGCACGCCGAGCACCGGTTTTCCCGCCACATCTGCCGGTTGCCAGTCCCGGCAGACCACCGCCGCCGCGAGCTGCATGCCCGCCACATCCTGCGTGAACAGCCCCACGTGGTCGAGCGAGCGGGAGACGTACAGCACCCCTTCGGGGTTGATGCGCCCGTAGGTCGGTTTGAAGCCGAACACACCGCAGAACGCCGCCGGGCGCACCACCGAGCCGATGGTCTGCGTGCCGGATGCCAGCGGAACCAGTCCCGCCGCCACCGCCGCCGCCGAGCCGCTGCTCGAGCCGCCGGGGGTGTGTTCCAAATTGTGGGGGTTGCGGGTGGGTCCCGGCGCAAAATAGGCAAATTCGGTGGTGACGGTTTTGCCCAGCACAATCGCGCCCGCGTCTTTCAATTGGGTGATGTAGGGCGCTTCGGCGGCGGTCAATTCCTCCGCGGGGAGGCGCGAACCAGCTTGGGTGGGCAGTCCGTCCACATGGAAAATATCTTTCACGCCGATGGGCACGCCGTACAGCGGCGGGCGGTCGTCGGGATTGGGGTATTTTTCCTCCAGCGCGACAACTGCCGCCATCACCCGCGTTCGCCGTCCCGGTTCGGGCACAAAGGCGTGAACGTGGCTATCCACCGTTTCCAACTGCCGGAACACCGATTCGTAAAAATCGTGCAGATTGATTTTGCCGCTCCGTAAATCGGCGGCGAGGGGGGCGAGGGGATTTTTGTTGACCAGATGCATTTTTCCTTCCTTTCTGAATGATAAAAACGGGTAGCCGAAAACTGAACACGGTGCAATCAATTTTTGATTGACGTGCAATGTTTGACAGTTGAATGCTGCCGGATGGTGATGCCGGTGTGCCGGGTCATTGGCAATGTCCCCAAATTAAATTGTGCTACCGGATAATTTCAAATGAATTTTCGGCGACGGTGGTATCACCCACCCGCAACTCCACCCGGTATGTGCCCGCGCCCACCGGCGAAATGAACGCGAAAGAGCGGTCGGTTGTGCCCCACTCCCACACATAATCGTTGCGAATCAGTTCGTTGTTTTGATAATACCACACCACGGAAAACGGCAATCCGTTTTTCATCCCCTTATAGGGGAAGACCGCATAGATGCGTTCCGGGACGGTGGAAAATTGTTCTGCCGGGTCAATCGCTTCCCGACGGTCTGAGACTTTCAGGGCGAAAGAGATGGGACCTATGGATAAATTTTCGGGTAGAGTGGTAACGGCGGATGCCGCATTTTGTGCCGTTGGGATGGGAGCGGGTGGCGTGGCGGAAGCGGTCGGATGCGGGACGGGCGACGGGGTGGCGGTCGCCTCCGGGGTGACGATGATGACCGCGCTCACGCCGACGATTTTCGCGGTGGGCGGTGGTGTTTCGGTGGGGGATGGGGTGGCGGTCGGTACGGGCGTATCGGTGGGGACGGCGGCGACATCGGCTTGGCGGGTGGCTTCTTCCGCCCGCAAAATGTTTTCCGGATTGCGTTGGGTTGCCGCCCATCCGCCCAGCGAAAGGGCAGCCAGCACCAGAAACACGGTTGCTGCCAGCCCCGCCTGTTTCATGCGCAGGGTTTCCGTTTCCGCCACCACCGGAAAAATGGTGATGCGTTTTTCCTGCCATGCCCGAAAGGCGATGAGTACGGACAGCACAATCCCGCCCACAAAAAATGCGGATACAATGAGCAGCACAAGTGGTAGCACAGACATCATGATTCAGCGCTCCATTAGCCTGTGGGGGTGGGGGTTTCCGCCGGGGAGGGCGTTTCGGTGGCGGGGGCTTCATCCACTTTTTCCCACACCTGATCCATCACCTGCCCCGGTTCGCCCATCAACCCTTTGCTTTCACCGTTGACAAAAACTTCCACGCCGCCCGCATTTCCCGCGCGGATGGCGACCCGCTTTTCGCCCACCCAATTGGGGCGCTCGCCCGCTTCCAGCGTCCCTTCAAAAACCTTTTGGTCGTCCACCAGAATTTGCACCCAACTGCGCTCATGCAGCAGCAATTCAATTGCCACGCCGGTGTAATATTGCGGCGATGGTGTCGGGGTGGGCGCGGGGGTATCGGTGGGCACGGGGGTCGGGGTCGGCAGGATGACCGGCGGGTTCGCACCGGGATTCGTCGGCGATGGTTCCACCTGGAATTCCACCGGTTCGGGGGTGTAATTCAGTTGCGCTTCGGCGGGTTGCAAATATTGGGTGTATACAAAAAACCCTGCACTGCCCAACAGGGCGATGATGATGAGGATGGTGATGAAAGTATCGGCGTTGAAGCGTGACGGCGGGTTGACCACCGCCATGTCGAGCAGGGGGTTGGTTTTTTGCCGGAGGGTTTGTTTGAAAACGTGTCCGAATTCGCTTTCCAGCAACGCCGATTCCACGGTTTCGGCATCGAGTTGCAGGTAGGCGGCGTAATTTTTGATGAATCCGCGCGCCATCGGCAGCGATGGAAAAACCTCAAATTGCTCTTCTTCGATAGCGCTGATGAATTGCGGCTTTATTTTTAACTCAGTTTCAATAGTCTCAAACGAAAGATTTTTTTCTTCTCTGGCGGCTTTGAATAGGTTTCCGAAATTTCCCAACGAGCATCTCCTTGAAAGAGGCGTAGTCTTCTATCATAGTCTGAATGGTCTAAAAGTCAAGATTTATGCCCCACGGCAAACCCACAATATGCCGACGATTCTCACTCAACATAATGCGATTTCGTTTCCCAAAATCGGGGCTTTCTGTTAAACTTAAAGGCATGGGAAAACGACAATCACCCCCAACTGAAAACCTGCGCCGCGATGCGCTGGAACAGGCATCACGGGTGATGTTCACGATTGCCGTGGGGAGCTTTTTTCTGGTGGCGCTCATGCTGACTTGGCGGGTGATTTCCCGCGATACCCGCCCCCCCACCCCCGGCGATGCGCCCGCGCTCCCCGTGGTCGTCCCCTCGCCGACGGTTGACCCCGCCAAAAAACTGGTGGGCATCGTATCGGGGCACGCCGGGTATGATTCCGGCGCGGTCTGCCCCGACGGGCTGACGGAAGCGGCGGTCAATCAAGCCGTGGCGCAGGAGGTGGTTGACCTGTTGCGGTTGAAGGGTATCAACGCCATTTTGCTGGAAGAATACGATGCCCGTTTGCGCGGTCTCAGCGCCGACGCGCTGGTCAGCATCCACGCCGATAGCTGCAATGTGGCGGGGGTGTCGGGGTTTAAAGTGGCGCGGGTGACCGATAGCGCCATCCCGGCGGCGGAAGACGCGCTGGTGCAGTGTCTCATCCAAAAATACGCCGAGGAAACCGGCTTGCCGTTGCATCCCTCCACCATCACCGACAATATGACCCGGTATCATGCTTTTTACGAAGTGTCGCCCGCCACGCCCGGCGCCATCATCGAAACGGGCTTTTTGCTGGATGACCGCAACATTTTGGAAGGGCATCCGAAAATGGTGGCGCGGGGCATCACCCTCGGCATTTTATGTTTTCTGGATGGAAGATAGCGGATAAAATTTTTGTGAAAATTTGGCAATACCCACGGCAGTGATAATAATACCTTTGGGCAATTTACCCAATAAAATTGCCCGTTCATCGTGAGGTGCGCCACAATGGCGCGCCGCATCATCAATTTACACCTTCATATTTTTCAATCAAAGGAGATTTGTATATGGCAAAGGAACGGGTCATTATCATGGGCGCTGCCGGGCGCGATTTCCATAACTTCAACACGGTCTTCCGCAATAATCCCGATTATGAAGTGGTGGCATTCACCGCCACTCAAATCCCGAACATTGACGGACGGGTATATCCGGCGGAGCTGGCGGGAGAGCTGTATCCCAACGGTATCCCCATTCATCCCGAATCGGAATTGACCGACCTGATAAAGTCGCTGAATGTGACACAGGTGGTGTTCAGCTATTCCGACGTTTCGTATAATTATGTGATGCGCAAAAGCGCGGAGGTGATGGCTGCCGGCGCCGATTTCCGCCTGCTGGGGCGCGGCGAAACGATGCTCAAAAGCAGCAAGCCGGTCATTTCGATTTGCGCCGTGCGCACCGGATGCGGCAAAAGCCAAACCACCCGCGCGGTATCCGACATTCTGAAGGGGATGGGTAAAAAAGTCGCCGCCGTCCGGCATCCGATGCCGTATGGCAATTTGGTGGTGCAGGCGGTGCAGCGTTTCGCCTCGGTGGATGATATGGACGAATACGAATGCACCATCGAAGAACGGGAAGAATACGAGCCGCACATTGTGAACGGCACAATTGTCTATGCCGGGGTGGATTATGAGCGCATTTTGCGCCGCGCGGAAGCCGAGGTGGATGTGGTGCTGTGGGATGGCGGCAACAACGATTTGCCCTTCTTCAAACCTGATTTGCACATTGTGGTGGTTGACCCCCACCGTCCGGGGCATGAAATTCGCTACTTCCCCGGCGAAGCCAACCTCCGGATGGCGGATGTGGTGGTGGTGAACAAAGTTGATACCGCCTCGGAAGATGGCATTGCCGAAGTGCTGAAAAACGTGAAAGCGCTCGTCCCCGATGCCACCGTCATCATGGGGAATTCCCCCGTTTCCGTGGCAGACCCGGACATCATCAACGGGCAGCGGGTGCTGGTTGTGGAAGATGGTCCCACGCTGACCCACGGCGAAATGGCGTATGGCGCGGGTGTGGTTGCCGCGCAGAAATTCGGGGCGGCGGAATTGGTTGACCCGCGCCCGTTCGCCATCGGTTCCATCAAAGCGACGTTTGAAAAATATACCACCACCGGCACGGTTTTGCCCGCGATGGGCTATGGGGAAGCGCAGATGCGTGAACTGGAAGAGACCATCAACGCCACCGATTGCGATTTGGTGGTGATTGCCACCCCCATTGACCTCGGTCGGTTGTTGAAGCTGACCAAACCGAGCGTCCGCGTGACCTACGATTTGGAAGAAGCGGGCGAGCCGCAACTCGCCGGGCTGATTGCCAAAACGCTCGGTATGTGAAACAGAAATCCCGCAGAGAAACTTCTCTCTGCGGGATTTTTTATGCGGTCGGCGGCTGGTCTTTCAGTTGGTGATACTCCGAGAGCCACTTGGTGAACCGTTCTTCTTCGGCGGCGCGCTGCTGCTTTTCCTTCTCCGCCTTAAATTTCTGCAAATAATTGGTCACGTCTTGCTGCACCATTTCGGGATAATAGACGTTTTTAAAGATGAAGGGATCGCCCACCGAGGCGGTTTTTATCTCCACGTCGCCCAACCGGAACATTTTAGACCAGAAGTTGGGGGTGATATAACTGATGTTCTGCACGTTGTCGAAGGTGGTTTCGTTGACATCCGCCCCGCGCAACTGCAACACAGGATTACTCCGCGTGATAATTTTCGATTTGGTGACTTCGTAGCTGATTCTGCGCCAGTTGTCATATTTGAAGGAATACCAGCCAAAAACCAAAAACCACAGCGCCACAAGCGCCACGGCGGCTTGCGATATAGCTTCCGTGAAGGGGAAAATTCCTACCATTGCCGCAATTATTCCGTATGTCACCGCCAGCAGGAACAGCATGGGCTGCCATATTTCGCGCACCCATACCAGCAAATGCCGCCGCCAGATGATTGAACCGTCTTCCTTGCGCTGATAGACGCGCGGCACATAAAAATCGAGCCATTTCAGAAAATCGAAGGAAAACCCTTTTTTTGCGGGCGTCGATTGGTGACTTTCCACCGGCGATATAGCCACCTTCCGCGAGATGATTCGGTTTTTCACCGCTTCATTGATGGCGGCGATATCCAACGCCTGCGAGCGTTCCTTCGCTTTTTGTTGCTCATGCAAAATAATATCTTTGATGCGATTCCCGTTTTTCACCCCATCGAATACGACCACCGCCGCCCCCGCCGGGCGAATGTTGACATTATCGAACCCCAGGGCGCGGGTGAAGAAATTCGGGGTGTTCACATCCACGCTGAGGACTTGCACCAGCGGCACTTCGCGCTGATAACCGCCCCCCAACACATACTTTTCAATATGTATCACCCGCCACGATGAAATGATAAAATCGTCGTTTGTCCATTCGACAAATTCATAAATTGCCCACAAAACACTGGCGATGCTGAATGACCACAAAGTAATATTGCTCAACGGAATGGTGCGTCCCAGCGTTATATCGCCGATGAGCAACGACAGCACCAACCCGACCAGCAATAGCCCGAAAACGGGCGCGAGCCGCGCGAAAAACCACAGCTCGTGCCGGTTGACGTTGATGACCCCAACTTCATCGGGTTGGATGCCCGGAAAAGTGATTTTCTGGTGCTCTTTATAGCCCTTTTCAATTTCCTGAAATTCGTCTTCAATTTTGGGGTATGTTTTCAGCAGCCAGTCGAAATCCGCCTGCGTGAAGCGGGCGACAATGCTGTCCACAATGACTTCTGCGGTGGCATATCGCACCTGAGGGGTATTGTCTTCCGTCTGGCGTTGGCGGCGCAACGCCAACTCGCCCAGAAATTCCCCTTCGCCCATATAGTTGATGATTTTGGGCGCGGTGGGTTCCGGTTCCGCCGGGGTCTCTTCGGCGGCGGTTTCCACCGGCGTGATGCTGACCGGATGCGGGACATCTTCCTCCGGCGGCGCGTCCTCCGGAAATTCGGCAACGGTGTCGAAAAAACCATCCCCGAACTCGTCCACTATCGGGTCGTCTGCAAATTCCTCGCTGTCCGTCACCTCATCGGGGAATTCGTCCTCTTCAACTTTTGGCGGTTCGCAGGGTTTTTCTTCCCGGCTGATTTTCACCTGTCCCTGAATGATGAAATAAAAGCAGTCGGCAATATCGCACTGGTTCAGGATTTTTTCGCCGTTAAAATAGGTGAAGATGGTTGCGCGACCGGCAAATTGGATGACTTTGTCCGCGTCCATCTCCCGCAGCAATTGCGATTCACCCAGCAGATATGTCAATTTGGATAACGCTTCAGGCGTGGTGGTCTCTTTTGGCATACGTCACTCGGATTCAGAGTTGTTGCCAATATTGTATCACGGAATTTGAATTTTGTGAATTCTTATGTCATGTAAATTTACAGCAATTCTTTGATGGTCTCCGCCAGGGTGCGATTAATGCCCGGTACGGCGGCAATATGTTCGATGCTGGCGGCGCGGATATTCTTCACCGAGCCAAACGCCCTGAGCAGGGCTTTGCGCCGCTTCGGTCCCACACCGGGGATGTTGTCGAGTTGGGATGCCACGCCCGCCTTCCGGCGCAGGGTGCGATTGTAGGTGATGGCGAAGCGGTGCGCCTCGTCGCGGATGCGCTGAATCAGATACAACCCCTGCGAGCGGCGGGGCAAAATAATCGGCTCGCTGCGGTGGGGGATGAAAACTTCTTCCTCGCGTTTCGCCAGCCCGATGACGGGAATCACATCCCGCAAATCGAACTCATCCAGAATTTTCAGCGCGGCGTTCAACTGCCCTTTGCCGCCGTCAATGATGATGAGATTCGGCAGTATCGCCCACGACGATGGTTCATCGGTTTTGCCCGGCGCGTCCGGCTGAAGTTCGCCCTGCTGTGCCGCTCGCATCCGGTTGAATCGCCGCCGCAGCACTTCCGCCATTGAGGCGAAATCATCCGGCTTGCCGACCACCGTCTTCATTTTAAATCGCCGGTAATCGCTTTTGCGGGGGACACCCTTCGCAAAAACCACCATACTGGCGACGGTATGCGTCCCTTGCAGGGTGCTGATGTCGTAACATTCGATGCGCACCGGGTCTTGCGGCAGGTGCAGCCGGTCGCGCAATTCCGCCAGCGCGCGGGTGTGCTTGCCCTGATCCATCTCCCACTGCGCCTTCAGATGTTTCAGCGTTTCAGTGGCGTTTTCTGCCGCCATATCCACCAGTTGTTTTTTCTGTCCGCGGCGGGGAACTTTCAAATTGACCGTTGCGCCCCGTTTGCCGTGCAGCCAATTTTTGATGATGAGCCGTTCTTCAATTTCGCCCGGCAGCAAAATTTGGGCGGGAATATCCTGCACACTGTCATAAAATTGTTTGATGAACGAGGTGATGAGTTCGTCATCGTGGGTATCCTCCGCCCCGTCGAGCAGAAAATATTCGCGCCCCATCAGCTTGCCGCCGCGAATGAAAAAGACCTGCACGCAGGCATTGCCGTCATCGCGGGCGAAGGCAATCACATCCTCGTCCACCATATCGGAACTGACCACCTTCTGCCGTTCCACAATTTGATGGATGGCTTGAATCTGGTCGCGCAGCACGGCGGCTTTTTCAAAATCCAGCGCCTCGGCGGCGGCATCCATCTCTGCCGAAAGCCGCTCGACCACCGGACGGGTATTTCCGCCCAGAAAATCGCACAGCCCGTCAATCATCGCCCGGTATTCATCCCGATTTACCACCCCGATGCACGGCGCGGCGCAGCGCTCAATGTGGTAATACAGGCACGCGCGGTCATCCTTGCCGTCAATGGTGCGGGTGCAGGTCAGATACGGGTAAATTTTCCGCACCAAATCGAGCGTTTTGTACGCCGCCCACGCCGCCGTGTAGGGTCCAAAATAGCGTGCGCCGTCGTTCTGCAAACGGCGGGTGGTGGTCACGCGCGGAAACGCATCCTGCCAGTGAACTTTAATGTACGGGTAGCGTTTATCGTCTTTCAGACGGATATTGTATTTGGGCTGGTGCTTTTTGATGAGCGTATTTTCCAGCAGCAGCGCTTCCAGTTCCGACCCCGCCACAATAAAATCAATCTCGGCGATGTCCCGCACCAAATGGCGGGTTTTGGCGTTTTCCTGCGCCGAAGCGTGAAAATATGAGCGCACCCGATTGCGCAAATTCACCGCTTTGCCGACATAGATGATTTTTCCCTGCGCGTTTTTGTACAGATACACGCCCGGTTTGGTGGGAATATTATTGAGTTTATCCTGCAAGTCCGGTCGAATCATTTTTAAAATTCACAGATTGTTTTTTTAGAGTATAATTGGAGTTATGAAAAACATCAAAGTGGCACACCTGTTTCAATGGGCAATAATTTTTTTGGGCGGAATGATGTTGACCGCTTGCGGCGGGCGCGCCGTGGCGAGCGAATCCTCTTTTACGGCGGAAAACAACGGGGCGATGATAGCTTTCATCACCGCTACCCCACCCCCGCCGCCGACCGCCACCGCCGTGCCGACCGCCACCCGCACGCCAACGGACACCCCCTCGCCCCCCGACACGCCCACCGCGGTGCCGCCATCGCCAACGTCCGTCCCGCCGACCCCCACCGTCACCGCTTCCGCCACGCCCCTCCCCCCGCCGACGAGCACCCCGCGCCCCACCGCGCCGCCGGGCTTGTATGCCGGTTCGGGGGTGCCGGCATTTCCCGCCACCCGCATCGTCATCCCCACGCTGGGGGTGGACGTGCCGGTGCAACTCGCGCCCATTGTGGGCGAAACGTGGGATGTGAGCGCGCTTGAGCAATCGGTGGGGCATTTGGAGGGGACGGTCAGCCCCGGCGAAACGGGGAACATCGTGCTGGCGGGGCACGTCACCCTCGCCCCCGACGGGCGGGCGGGTCCGTTTTACCGGCTGGGTAGCTTGCAACCCGGCGATGTGGTGACGGTGTATCGCGGCGCGGAAGCGTTTTCGTATCAAATTGACGGGCTGGCGACGGTTGCCCCCACCGATGTGCAGGTGGCGTATCCCACCCGCAACGCGCGGCTCACATTAATCACCTGTCAGGACTATGACGGGGCATTATCCGCATATACCAAGCGGTTGGTGGTGTTTGGGCATTTGCTCGATAATTAAAATAATAGTTGGTTGGAAAATTGAGAAACCATTTGATTCTGGCAAAATTATGAGGTACAATGTATAATAATAATATCTCAATTGCCTGTACCCAATCTAAAGCATAGCAACCGTGCAGTAAGCAAAGCTGCAACATTCACCTTGTAGGAGGCAACCTTCATGGACGTTATAAAAGTGTCAGCCAAATCACGCTCAACATCCGTCGCTGGGGCAATTGCAGGCGTTATCAGAGAAAATGGGCGCGCTGAAGTTCAGGCAATTGGCGCGGGAGCGGTGAATCAGGCTATCAAAGCGACAGCCATCGCACGGGGATATTTAACGCTTGATGGCATTGATGTGGTGTGCATTCCATCGTTCACGGAAGTTGAAATTGATGGACAAGAACGCACCGCCCTCCGTTTTGTGGTGGAGCCGCGCTAACAATCGGACTTAAAAATAAGATAGCCACGAAACACAGCCGGACAGTTGAACATCACTTGGGTAATTGGTTGGCGTGTGTTTCGTGGCTATTGTATTTTAAATCAGTTCGATTTTTGCCCTTTGTTGCGGGGTTTTCGCCGCCGTCGGCGACGTTTTTTGCGCTTCGTTTTTTCCGCCGATTTTTGAGCCTCTTTTGTAGCGGCAGGGGCTTTTGCGGCAGCACGTTTTGCAGTGGTAACTTTGAGCGGCTTCGAAGGTATTTGAAATTCGGGCAAGGCTTCCTCAACGACCGGTTTCTTCGGCGTGGGGGGCGTTTGCCCTTCCGGTGCCAAATCGTCCACGGGCAACTCAATGCGTTTGCCCCCCTCAAACTTCACGATGGCTTGCCGTCCCAGAATATTCAGCCCTTTGATGATGCCGTTGCCGTATTCCGCATGGATAACGCGGGAGCCGGTGCGCGGCAGCGATTTCCGCGCTTCGGTGTAGGTGTCATTTTCGTATGCCAGACAGCACAACAGCCGCCCGCACACGCCTGAAATTTCGGTGGGGGCGAGGGGGAGTTGCTGGTTTTTTGCCATACGGATGGATACGGGGTGAAATTCGGTGAGCCAACTGGCGCAGCACAGTTGCCGCCCGCAGCGTCCGTACCCGTCGAGGATTTTTGCCTCATCGCGTGCGCCGATTTGCCGCATCTCCACCCGTGTGCGGAACACGCGCACCAAATAGCGTACCAATTCCCGGAAGTCCACCCGTTGTTCGGCGGTGAACAGAAACAGCAGCTTTGAGCCGTTGTACGAATATTCCGCCCGCACCACTTTCATCGGCAGGTTCAACTCCGCCGCTTTCCGGCGGCATTTCTCCATTGCGTCTGCTTCCTGGGCGCGGTA
>JAJRSQ010000410.1 GCA_024278725.1 Chloroflexota bacterium | reverse complement strand
TTCACGTTTCACGTTTCACGTTTCACGTTTCACGTTTCACGTTTCACGTTTCACGTTTCACGTTTCACGTTTCACGTTTCACGTTTCACGTTTCACGTTTCACGTTTCACGTTTCACGTTTCACGTTTCACGTTTCAAAAAACTTTCCAATTGACTCCGCAATTGTAACTTCTGTTTGATATTCCCCAAGTATTTAGGTAAGATATTGACGTGACCCTGTGATGTTTCCATGATAAAATGGTATATGGATGCGGTTTGTTCGTTTGGGGTATAATAGGTGCCGGAATCGGAGATGAGTTTGAAACCCTGAATATCCGCCAGCGCGACGGGCGCATCGGTGTTGATTTGCACCGTGTGGGCGACGGTATCCACGGTGATTTCGACCCGTTCCGTTTCGGCAGCGGCGAGCGCATTCAGTTTCGCCTGCGAGACTTTACCCAAAATCACCCCCCCGATAATCCATGCCAACAGGGGAACGATGAAAAAGAGTGCGGTCAGCATAATTTTCGCCCCGGTGGGTTGCGAGCGAAAATCGTTTGCCCACGCAAATGCACCGATGATGGCAATCACAATCAACGCCAAGCCGGGACCATATACCACCCAGTGCAGGCTTTTCATCACCGGTTGCCCTTCAATAATAAACCGTTTTTTTTCGCCGTCGTGCGCTTCGCTCAATTTTGTGTCAAATAAGGGCATTCGCATTGCGAAAAGCCACCACGGGCGAGATATGTTACCCAAAATGAACCTCCGTTATCACAGGTGTTGAACTTTCCATCACCTGATTTTAGCAATTCCCGGCAGATACGCCAATTTGCGGGACAAAACATTTGGAGTTGAATGATGAAACGAAAATTGCGCGGCATGAAACGACGAGCCATCCAACTTGATTTCGATTTGTATCGCGTGCCCGTGCCGATTCCGGGAGTGCGCGGCGATTATTTGAGCGTGATTGACATCGCGCCCGCCCGCGCAAAAAATACCATCATGTTTGTGCATGGCTATGCCGGCTGCGCGGAAACGTGGGAATTTCAAATCAATCATTTCGCGCGGGAATACCGGGTGGTCGTCCCAGATTTGCGCGGACACGGACAGAGCGACGCCCCCCTCTCCAATTATACGATGCCGGAATTGGTTGCGGATTTGCATGCAATTGCGGAGACGCTCCATCTGCCGGAAAAATTCATTCTGGTTGGACACTCTTTCGGCGGCTCTATTTGCGTGGAATATGCCACCACGCACCCGGAACGGTTGGAAAAATTGGTGCTGCTGGCAACCGCCGGCGAATATCCCCTGCCGAAAGTGACCGCGCTGGCGTATCGCATCCCGACGTGGTTCTTCCGCCCGTGGTGGAAATATCGCCCGCGCTGGAACGCGGAAATTCACGTGATGAAACGGATGGCGCTGAACAACCTTCGCCTGTGGAAGGGATGGGAGAAACTGCACGCCATCACCACCCCCACCCTGATTGTCACCGGCGAGCGCGACCGCTATTTCCCGCGTTACGTGTTCGATGAGGTGGTGGAAGCCGTCCCCAACGCGGAAGTGTACGATGTCGGCTCTGCGAAACACAAAGTGCAATTGGAGCGGCACACCGCCGTCAATCGCGCCATCACCCGTTTCATCGAAGATAAACAGCGTAGCACCTAGCGCGATTTGACCAGCACCACCAATCCGCTGGAATATCGTCCCTGGCTGAAAAGTTACAGTCCCTCCACCCCCGCCACCGTGCCGATACCGGAGCAGCCGTTGCACAAATTTTTGGAGAGCGCGGCTTATTGGGTTCCCAAACAACCGGCAACCATTTTCTACGGTAAAAAACTGACTTATTTTCAATTGGAGCGGCTGGTGAATCAGTTCGCCCACGCTTTGCACGGGCTGGGCGTTTCGCCGGGCGACCGGGTGATGGTGGTCTTGCCGAATATCCCGCAGATGGTGGTTGCATATTACGCCGCGCTGAAAGCCGGCGCCGCGGTGGTGCTGCCCAATCCCGACGCCAATGCCGCCCAGATTATCTCTCAAATTTCGGAAACGGCTCCCAAAGTTTTGGTGACGCTGCGGGAATTTGCGGGGTTGGTGCAGATTGTCACCTCTCAACCCGACCCGCCGGAATTAATCCTGACCGACATCCGTCGGGCGGTGAGTGGCGGCGTTTACAAAAAAATGCTGGCGCGATGGCAGGCAGCGGGCGCGGCATCGGTGAATTTGGACGAGCCGCCGAAATTCGGGCAGTTGATGGCGGATGTGATGATGGATTCCCCCGTTGAGCCGCCGGACGTCGCTGTCTCCGCCGATAGTTTGGCGGTGGTCATTTATACCGGCGGCACAACCAGCGACCCCAAAGGGGTGAAACTGACCCACAAAAATCTGGTGGCGAATGCCCTGCAAACTCGCCACTGGGTTCCGAACCTGACGCACGGCGCGGAACGGTTTTTATCGGTGGTGCCATTGCTGCACAGCTACGGTATGACCGTGGCGATGAACGTCCCCATTTTGTTGGGCGCGGCGATGATTCTGCTCCCCGTGTTTGAGGTGGATCAAGTGCTGGCGCACATTCAAACCTATAAACCCACCCTTTTCCCCGGTGTGCCATCCATGTATACCGCGCTGAATCAAGCGCCCAACGTCCGCCAATATGGATTATCGTCCATTAAAGCGTGCATCAGCGGCGGCGCGCCCCTGCCCATTGAAGTGCAGGAAGCCTTTGAAAAACTGACCCATGCCCATTTGGTGGAAGGGTACGGGCTGACGGAAGCGTCGCCCATCACCCATGCCAATCCCATTGACGGCGGAAATAAAGTGGGATTCATCGGTGTGCCGTTGCCCAATACCGATGCCCGCATTGTGGATTTGGTATCGGGCGAAACATTGCCCCCCGGCACCATCGGCGAGCTGGTGGTGCGCGGTCCGCAGGTGATGGCGGGCTACTGGGGCGATGTGCCGGAGGGCAGCACGGAGACCGAATCGGTGTTGCGGGACGGCTGGCTGTTCACCGGCGATGTGGCGGTGATGGATGCCGACGGCTATTTCCAAATTATCAGCCGCAAGCGCGACGCCATCACGGCGGGGGAATACAGCGTCTATCCGCGCGATGTGGAAGAAGTGCTGTATGAAAATAACAAAGTGATGGAAGTGGCGGTGGTCGGCGTGCCGGCAGAGCAGGAGGACACGCAGCGCGTGAAAGCGTATGTTGTGCCGCGCCCCGGCACAACGCTTTCCAAAGATGAACTGCTGGAACTGTGTCGTCGCCGTTTGGAGCCGTATGCCGTCCCGTGGGACATTGAATTTCGGGAAGAATTGCCGAAATCATTCGTCGGCAAAGTTTTGCGGCGGATGTTGACCACCACCGACGGGCAACAATCGGGCGACCATATGACAAACGCCGATACGCCCTGACAACCGAAAACTGACAACCGAAAACCGATAACTATTCAAGAGAGGACAATCTATCAATGGAGCAACTCCAATCCGTAACCGACAAACTTTGTGCCAATGTGGAAAAAGTCATCGTGGGCAAACACGAGGCGGTGCAAAAAACCATGCTGGCGCTGCTGGTGCAGGGGCATGTGCTGATTGAAGATGTGCCGGGGGTGGGGAAAACCATCCTCGCCCGCGCGTTCGCCCGTTCCATCGGCTGCAAATTCCGGCGAATTCAATTCACGCCCGATATGCTTCCCAGCGATGTGACCGGGGTGTCGGTCTTCAACCAGAAAGAGCGCGAATTTGAATTTCGGGAAGGACCCATTTTTGCCCAGATTGTGCTGGCGGACGAAATCAACCGCGCCACGCCGAAAACGCAATCGGCATTGCTGGAAGCGATGGAAGAGCGGCAGGTGACGGTGGACGGCACAACTTACAAAATGCCCGCGCCCTTTTTGGTGATGGCAACTCAGAACCCCATTGAATATGAAGGGACGTTCCCCCTGCCGGAAGCCCAGCTCGACCGTTTTGTGCTGCGCATTCGGTTGGGTTATGTCCCCGCGGCGGAAGAAGTGGCGATTCTGAACGCCCAGCAATTCCGCCACCCCCTGCAGGATTTGACGCAGGTTATCAGCCACACGGAGCTGGTGCAGTTGCAGGAAGCGGTCAAATCGGTTTTTGTGGATGACCGGCTGAAGGAATATATCGTCGCCATTGTGGGCGCAACCCGCACCCATCCCAACGTCTATTTGGGTGCCAGCCCGCGCGGAAGTCTGGCAATCTACAAAACCGCGCAGGCGTGGGCGGCGCTCAACGGGCGCGATTTCGTCATCCCCGACGACATCAAGCAACTGGCGGAGCCTGCGCTGGCGCACCGGGTCATCATCAGCCCCGCCGCGCGGATGAAAAGCGTCGATGCCGCCGATGTCATCGAAGAGATTTTGCACAGCCTGCCCGTGCCATCTGTTGAGGCGAGATAGCCGTGCGTCGCAATTTCTCTCGGAGCTGGCTGGTTTTTCTGCTGTGGGGGGTGGTTTCCGCGGTCGCGCTCATCACCGCCGACGGGCTTTTTTTCACCCTGGCGTATCTGCTGGGCGGATTGCTGCTGCTGTCGTTTCTGTGGGCGTGGTTCAACGTCCATTGGGTCAAAATCACCCGCGAAACGCGCGGCACACATTCGCAGGTCGGCGAAATGGTGGACGAGCAATTTTCGGTGCAGAACACCGGCTTTCTGCCGAAGCTGTGGCTCGAAATTCTGGATTATTCCACTCTGCCGGGGCATCGCGCCAGTTTTGTGGTCTCCGGCGTGGGGCGAAAAGAGACGCGCACCCATCACGTCCGCACCATGAGCCTCCGGCGCGGGCGATACCGGCTCGGTCCCATCACCGTGCGCAGCGGCGACCCCTTCGGGCTTTTCATTTTTGAACGGGAATTTGCGCTGGAAAAATATCTGGTGGTGTATCCGCGCACCGTTCCCCTGCCGTATTTCCGTCCCCTTTTGGGGGAATTGACCGGCGGCGAAACCGTCCGGCGGCGCACCCATTATGTGACCACCAATGTTTCCGGGGTGCGGGATTATGTGCCGGGCGATAGTTTCAATCGTATTCATTGGCGCAGCACTGCTCGTACCGGGCGGTTGGTGGTGAAGGAATTTGAACTTGACCCGATGGCGGACATCTGGCTGGTGCTCGATATGGAGCGGAGCGTGCACGTCGGTCCGCAGGACGAGGATTTGCCGACGCCCGAAGTGCCCGCTGTGCCGTGGGAAAGCTGGCGCGTGCCGCCCCTGCCCCCCAGCACCGAGGCGTATGCCATCTGCGCGGCGGCTTCGGCGGCGCAGCATTTTTTGCGCCAAGACCGCGCGGTGGGGTTGCTCACCTATCCCAACGGCTCACACGCGGAATTCATCCACAGCGACCACGGCGTTCGGCAGGAAGAACGCCTGCTGGAGATGATGGCGGTGCTGCGGGCGCGGGGAACGGTATCGCTGGAACAGATTTTACTGGCGGAAGGGGTGCGCTTTAATCGCAATACCACGCTGATGGTGATTACCCCTTCCATCCGTCCCAGTTGGGCGGGCGCGGTGCGCCATCTTTCCAGCCGGGGGGTGAAAACTACCGCCATCGTCATCGACCCCGCCAGCTTTGGTGCGCCCTACGGCTCGGATGATGTGCTGGCGGAACTCATCGCCAGTCATATCCCGTCATACACCGTCCGGTTTGGGGATGACCTGTCGGTGGCGTTGGCGAATATGCCGGGGCGGTGAAGTGGATGCGCCTCTTTTTCCTCAAATTTTTATGCAGTCTTTACAGACAATTTTGAAAAAAGACTGTAGAATTGATGGTTGAACCAACACTGACTGCTGACCGCTTGAACGTCATTTCCGGATAAAAGCGCGGGGAGACATTTCCATGAAAGCATATCGTAATCTGTTCATCGTTGCCATCGGCGGCGCATTAATTTTGACTGCCGGGCTGGGGATGCTGTGGCACGCCGTTTGGTGGTTGCTGGTTCTGCTGCTGCCGCCGGCATTCTTGGGGGTGTATGATATGCTTCAGAAGAAACACACCCTGCTTCGCATTTATCCCGTGATTGGGCACGTGCGTTTTTTGTTTGAGGCAGTCCGCCCCGAAATTCAGCAGTATTTCGTCGAATCCGACCTCAACGGTCGCCCGGTGAGCCGGGAATATCGCTCACTGGTGTACCAGCGAGCGAAGCGCGCGCGGGATACCCGTCCCTTCGGCACACAGTTCGACGTGTATCGCGCCGGGTATGAATGGGCGAACCATTCATTGGCGCCCAAAACCACCCCTTCAGCCGAAAATCGGGTGCTGTTCGGCGGGGCGGCGTGCCGCCAGCCGTATGCCGCCTCGCATCTCAATATTTCCGCAATGAGCTTTGGCGCGTTGAGCAAAACGGCTATTTTGGCGTTGAATAAAGGGGCGAAAGCGGGCGGCTTCGCGCACAACACCGGCGAGGGGGGCATCAGCCCCTATCATTTGCAGGGGGGCGCGGATTTGATTTGGCAGATTGGCACGGGGTATTTCGGCTGCCGCACGCTGGACGGGGCATTCGACCCCGCATTGTTTGCCGAAAATGCGGCGCGCGAAACGGTCAAAATGATAGAAATCAAACTCTCCCAGGGGGCGAAACCGGGGCACGGGGGTATTCTCCCCGCCGGAAAAGTCTCCCCCGAAATTGCCGCCATTCGTCATGTGCCGTTGGGGCAAGATGTCATCTCTCCACCATCGCACAGCATGTTTTCCACGCCGATTGGGCTGTTGGAATTTGTGGCGCAGTTGCGGGAACTTTCGGGCGGCAAGCCGGTGGGTTTCAAACTGTGCATCGGTTATCCCGCCGAGTTTTTCGCCATTTGCAAAGCAATG
>JAJRSQ010000409.1 GCA_024278725.1 Chloroflexota bacterium | reverse complement strand
CAATGCCACGGCACGGCGCGGGAAAGGGTTGCCAGCAGAGCGATGGTCATCACTAAAAAAGGACCGAAGAAGACCACGAATTGCCGCAGACGGGTGGGGTTCCACAGGTTGGGCAAAATACCGCCCGCTTGCGATTGGAAGCTGAGGTAAAAGGGGAGGTATGCCAGCACCGCCAGCACGGCGAAGCCGCCCACACCGATGACGGCATCGGTGAGCCGCGCCCGTCCGAGCCACAGGGCGAAGGTCAGCCCGAAGATGGCGATGTAGATGGGCAAATCCCACGTGTTCAGGAAGCCCAATGCGCCGATGGCGACGACTGTCAGCGCGAAGGCGAGCCGCCCGCCCGACGCGCCGACCAGCGCGGAAAAGCCGCCGAGCCACCGCTCTTTCAGGGTGTCGGCGGGGGGGAATGCGGGGCGTTTTGCCAGCAACAGGTTCAGCGCCAGGGCGATGGCGAGCAGGACGAAGGGGAGCGCCAGCACGTGCGGATGCACGTCGCCGAGCATGAAGCTGAAGAATGGAAATTCGTCGATCATTTCCTGCGTTTGCCCGGTGAGGGCGTAATCCAGCACCACCCGCGAGCCGCGCCACCACCACAGGAAACGGTCGGGCAGCCAGCCGCCGGGCGTGGGCGGTTCGCGCAGGTCGAGGATGTCGAGCCATTTCCAGAACGCGGGCGACAGCAGTCCGCGCGCGTGCAGCACTTCCAGCAACCCTTCCCAGTGCCCCATCACCCCCACGAAGAGTGCGCCCCACAGCCCCGCCCGCCGAATGACACCATCCGCCACCGAGATGCCCGGATGGCGGCGGCGTTCCACCAGCGCCACCAAATTGGCGGTAATGCCGGTTGCGCCGGAGAGGGTCAGCGCGAAAAGGGTGGGGATGAACAGATTGAAGGCGGTGGTCGGCACGATGCCGCTCAATCGCGCCGGCATGGTCATCAACACATAGCCGAAATAATAATAGCTGATGCCGTAACCTGCCAGCCACGGGTCGCGCGGGGGGAAGGCGGGACTGAGCAGGGTGGAATTGATAAAGGCGGTTTCCATCCATTTTTCGCCGCCCGCCGTTTCGATGGCGGGGTTGTAGCTTTTGAACACCGCCCATCCGAAGAGCGCCAGCGCGAAGAGCGTTTCCACGGTCAGCACATAGCGCAAATGAGCTTTCAGCCAGTCGCGCAGGCTGTCATCGCGGGCTTGCGTTTGCCACCACAGCCCCAGCCCGCCGACGAGCAATATCGCCAGCACCGTGCCGCCGATGTCGTTGCGCAGCAACCCGAAAGACCCGCCGAGCCACAGCGCGAATCCGGCGAAGAGCAATCCCGCCGCGCGGGCGAAGGCATATCCCCGGTCGGGCAGGTTTTTCAACAGCCGGAACGCCACCGGCAACCCGATGAGGTTGAATGCCAGCAGGATTATCCAAAATGTGAATGTTTGCAGCAGAATGTTTGCCATAAAAAAGTTACGGTTCTTTGGGAATTCAGGGGGTCTGTCATTGCGAGCGAAGCGAAGTTGAAAATGCCCGAAGGGTGCAATCTCCGCTGACGTTCACAGAGATTGCTTCGGCGCAAAAAACGCGCTTCGCAATGACATTATATAAATTCCCCCCGGATTCTGATTGAGCCAAAGTTACAAGGTTGCAGGGTTGCAATCAACCGACCTCCGTGGCTTCCCGCTCATGAATGTGGAAGGGGACATCAATGATGACGACGTTGTCCAGATTCTTCAGGCGCAATTGCAGCAGGTCGGCGGTGCGGTTGTGCAGCAGATGCCCGAACAGCGAATCGGGGACAAATTCCGGGATGACCACCGAGATGAGCTTGTCGGGATACTCAACTGTGGTCACTTCGGTGATGTAGTCAATCAACGGGGTGAGCAGGTCGCGGTATTCATAATCAATGATTTCTAATTTGATGCCGTGTGTGACATCCGGGTAACGACGCCAGCGACGCAACAACCGTTCACGGTGTTCGGGGCTGGTGGAGATGGAGATGGCGCGCACATTGTTCGAGAATCGTTTCGCGTAACTCAACGCCCGCAATGTGCCGCGATGTACGTCGCCCATGGGGATGATAGCCACATCGGCGAACTGTTGCAATTCGTCCGGATCCAAGTTGCGGATGCTCAGCTCTTGCGCCACAACGTCGTAATGGTGGCGGATGGAACGGAACATCATCACCAGCAACGGGATGGCGACGACCACAATCCACGCCCCTTCGGTGAATTTGGTGACCACCAGCGCAATCAGCACCACGCCCGTCACCACCGAGCCGAACATCGGCAGGAAACGTTTGTATTTCGCGGTGGCTTCGTAATGGATGGTGGTGACGTTGGTCTCGGCGGTTTCACCCGGTTTGAGGCGCATGATTTTGTTGAAGAGGCGCACCATGCCCTGTTGCGACAGGGTGAAGCCGAGCATCACGCCGAGGGCGTAGAGGGGCAGCATGCGGATTTCGCTGGCGTGAAAGACGATGATGATGAGCGATGCCAGCGTCGCCAGGGTGATGATGCCCGAATTGTAGACGAGACGGTCGCCGCGGTTTTGCATCCAGCGGGGCATAAATCCATCATGCGCCAAAAATGAGCTGACGCGCGGAAAGTCCTGGAAACCGGTGTTGGCGGCTAAAACCAGAATCAACATCGTAAAAAATTGTACCCAGCCGTAGATGACGGTTCCGCCGGGCAACCCGTCAGTGATGGAACGGGTCATCTGCGATAAAATACTTTCCGCTTCATACGGCACGAGGTTCAGGCGGGTGGCGACAAAGGTGATGCCCACAAACAGGGTCATCGCAATGACGCCCATCACGACCATTGTTTTGGCGGCGTTTTTCGCCTCCGGGGGTTTGAAGGCTTGCACGCCGTCGCTGATGGCTTCGATGCCGGTGAGGGCGGTACAGCCCGCCGCAAAAGCGCGGGTGAGCAGCCAAATGTACAGGAAGCCCAGCGCGGTGCTATCCATACCGGCGAAACTCGGCAGCGGGTGTTCGATGGGGACGGGTGGCGGCGCGCCGAAAATGCCGAAGAGGCGCACCAGCCCCAGAATCACGGCAACCAGCACGCCGAGGATGAAGGCGTAGGTGGGAATGGCGAAGATGGTGCCGCTTTCACGCACGCCGCGCAGGTTGATCCACGTCAGCAGCAGCACGGCAAACAGTGCCAACTCCACGCTGTAGGGGAAGAGTTGGGGCAGCGCGGAGGTGATGGCGCGTACCCCCGCCGAAACGGAGACCGAGACGGTGAGGATGTAGTCAATCAGCAGCGCCGCCGCCGCAAACAGCGAGGGGAGCGTGCCGAGGTTGTCTTTGGTGACCATGTACGCCCCGCCACCCTTCGGGTAATGGGTGATGGTCTGGGTGTAGCTGAAGACCACCAGCAACACCAGCGTCATCACGCCGAGCGCCAACGGCAGGGTGAGCTTCAAAGCGGTTGCGCCCATCAGAAGCAGCACGGTCATAATGGCTTCGGTGGCGTAGGCGTTACTGCTGATGGGGTCGGAGGCAAAGACTGCCAGTGCGCGGACCTTATCGAGCCGCTCGTGCATTTCTGCGCGGGTGGGGAAAGGTTCGCCAAAGAGAACACGTTTGATGCGTCTGTATGAAATGCTCATGAAAACTTCTCCGGCGAATAAAATTTCAGGCGAGTATTTCGCCCACAAAGCCTAATTATAGCCTTCGCGTGAATTCAATCAAAAAAACGAAGCGGGCGACGAGTGACGCATGACGCGCCATCAATTGCCGACCAACCGTAACAGCGTATCCGGGGTTAGGTTTGATGTGGCGGCAGTTGTTTCCAAAAACGGTTGAACATCCGATTGCACGCGCCGCCAATCGAGTTGCTGTAATTTTTCGGCAATGGCGAGCCGCCACGTTTTTTCGGTGAGGGGAAGTTGCCCCGTCCAGCCCGTTTGCGCCAGAGCGTGATTCAACAAGGTCAGATTGGGCGCTGCCCAATCGGGGTCGCTGAGATACCATAACAGGTCGAAAATGTCGCGCCCTTTGGTGTACGGTCGTTGCAAAATAGCGTGCAGTTTGCCCGCCAACAGTGATGCCGGGTCGTGGTGGTGCAGGTTCAGCATAACGTGGCGACGCACGACGGTGGTGCGCAAAATCGCGCCGGGGGGCGGATTGGTGTCCACCTCAATTTTGATGGAAATGATTTCCGTTTGATGCGGTGAAATGCCCAATTCGTACAGTAGCCCGCTAAACCGGATGAGGGCACTGTGGACAACTTTGCTGTCGTTTAGTTTGATGCTCACATCAAACCCTTCACGGCGAAAAGTGTTTTGAATGGTGCGCAAATATCCACGAAAATCGTACAGGTCGGCGCGTTGTTCCAAAGTGAAATCCAAATCCTCCGAATAGCGGGGAATGGCATATAGGAATCGCAGGGCAGTGCCACCGTGAAATGCCAGCGGAACCATCGCGCCGCTTTTTTGCAGGCTTTCCAAAATGCGCGCTTGCAGATATTCCCGCATCAAATTTTTGGCATGATACGGGTCGGGCGATTGTTGCAACAGGTGGGAAAGATACGATTTCATAATGAGCGATAATCTTCTGCGGCGGATTGAATGAATTGTACCACCGGCTTTGCCAGTTGCCGCAATTTCGGGCGGCGGCTTTCCTCTGCCAATTGGATGAAACGCCGGGGGTTGAAATGGTCTAAATTTTGCAACCGCAATTCGCGCAGATATGCCATACTATGTTGTTTGGGGTGGAAATAGAGCAAATCGAGCAACGCTTTCTCCGGCTCGGCGATGAATGCGGTCTGCCCTGCACCCACGTCAATGGTGATATAGCCAAAAAAGAGGCTTGGGGTGATGTGCCGGTACAGATACACGCCCAGCGGTGTCTCTCGGCGTGACGGGCGGTGCGAGGTGACGCTCGTTGTCACCGGCACATATTCGGGGATGAGATTGTAGTGCGCCAGCGCCGTTTGCAAACTGACATACGACCCGGCAACCAATTTATTGGCAACCAGAAAGGGATGCGGGGCGGTTTTTTGCAGAGGGGGCGCGAGCGCATACAGTCCCCGGCGCAATTGGTGCAGGTATCCGGCTTTTTCCCAGCGCGAAAGTTGCCGCCGCACGTCCACGGGGTCAACGTTACCGGCTAAGAGCAATCCGGTTTCAAATAGCGGCGTATCGCCGACAATGGTCAATAAATCGTTCAATTTCATTGCGATAATATACCATAAATGGCAAATTACTGCAACGAATAGTGCGGGTCAGCCAATGACAAGTGACGCATCTCTACTCGCCCGCCCGCACCCGCCGATAAATCACCGTGCGTTCATTGCGATACACCACGTCCAGTTCCCCCGATTGCACCAGCGTCTCGAATCGCGCCTGCGACTGCGCGCCGTACAGCGTCCATTCAATTTGCCCGAAATAGACATATTCAATGCCCAACTCATCCATCAAATCGAGTGTTCGTCCGGGGTCGGTGGTCATCCAAAATTGATTGACCAGCCCGTCGCGCCGCCCCAATTCTCGCGGGAAATGCTGTTCGCTTTGGTGCAATCCCCCCAGCGCCGAGGGCAAACCGGTGTACGCCGCCACCCGCATCCCCCATTCGCGGTAATAGCCGATTTTCGCTTCGGCGATGATGGGCGTGCCGTGGATATTTTCCTGCATCCATTTGAGCGCGTCGTAATCATACACCAGCCGGAAAGTCGAATTATCCCATGAAAATTGTCCGACGGTCATATATGCCATCCCGTCGAGGGTGTTGCGCGGCGGTTGCGCGCCGGGGAAGCGGTTGTTGAGCCGCGCGCGCGTGCCCAGCACAAAGAAAACCAGACTGCTGAACACCATCACCGCGACCGTCCCCCGCCATACCGACCGCCAGCCCCGTCGCCACCCCGCCGAGCGCCGCCACAGCGCGGGGAGCGTCACCGCCGCCGCAATGCCGAAGAGCGTCCACACCTGAATGAAGAATTTGAAATAGGTGTTCATCCGGTAATAATCGCCCCCGCCGAGAAAATCGCGCAGGAAGACAATTTGCACGCCGAGCAGCAACAGCAGTCCGGTGAACATCAGCAGTTCCACAAATGCCTGCGCGGGCGAGGTTTCCCGCCGGAAGAGGAGGAGATCTGCCGCCGCCAGCGCGGGCAGAATCACCGCAATACTGTCGAAGCGGAAGAGCGCCAGCAGTGCCGCCGCCACCAGCGCGAGCCACAGCGCGGTCAGTGTGTTTTTCACCACGGGGGATGGCGATACCCGCACGCGGGCAATTTCCTGCAAATGGGGCAACACATTCCAGCGCCGCAATCCGAGCGAGATGAAGCGCAACGGGGCGAAT
>JAJRSQ010000408.1 GCA_024278725.1 Chloroflexota bacterium | reverse complement strand
TTCCGCGATTTCGCGCTGCCGTCCGCCCCGACGATTCTGCTGGTGGACAGCGGTGCATGGTACAACGACAGCGAAATTGATTTTTACCGCCAGGCGCTCGCTGCGCTCAATTATCCGTACCAACTCCGGCGCATCGTCAATCTGCCCGCCGATGTGCCGTCGACGTCCACCCTGCGCAATTATGATGTGGTGCTGTGGTCGTCACCGCTGGATTCGCCGGGCTATGTCGGCGCGAATAACGCCGTGACCGACTACCTTCTTTCCGGCGGCAATTTTCTGGTGAGCGGTCAGGATGTGGCATTTTTTGACGGCGGCGGCTCCATGCTCTTTTTCGCCCCGTATTTTCTTGATATGCTCCGCGCGAATTTTTTATATGAAACCAATGCGACCACCGTCACCGGCATCACCGGCGGCATTTTCGAGGGGCTTTCGCTCAACATCACCGGGGGGGATGGCGCGGACAACCAGCGCACCCCGGATGTCATCGCCCTGACCACCGATGATTACGGCTCGCCGCAACTGGGTTACCCCGACGGAGCGAGCGCCGGGCAAACGGTGGGGCAATGTCTGCCGTACCGCGCCGCCCTCCTCCCCTTCGGCGTTGAGGGGGTCAGCACCGCCGCCGACCGCGCCGCCGTGCTGGGACGCGCGCTCGATTGGTTCGTATCACCGCGCCTCGCCGTCGGGCTGGATGTTTCGCCCGCCGTGGAAACCCGGGTGGGCGACGCCGGCGAAACGGTCACTCACACCTTCCGGCTGTTCAACACCGCCGATGGCGGCATCACCGACACCCTCACCATTTCGCCGGGCAGCCATCAATGGAATACCGAACTTTTGACCACCAGTGTGCAACTGGCGCCGTGTCAGATAGTATGGGTTGACTTCACGGTGGATGTGCCCGCCAACGCCCCCGCCAATGCCCGCGACACGGTCACGCTCACCGTGCAATCCACCGCGTACCCGACCCTAACCACCTACATCACCCGCACCACCAAATCACCCGCGCCCCTGTTGCTGGTGGACGATGACCGCTGGTACGATTTTGAAGGGGCGTTCACCCAATCGCTCACGGCGGCGGGCTTCACGTTTGATGTATGGCGCGTGCAGGGGCAGCAATCGCCCGCACAGGGAACGCCGCCGCTGGCAATCCTGAATCGCTACCCGCAAATTGTGTGGTTCACCGGCTACGACTGGTTCGACCCCCTGCAACCGGCAGAGGAAGCCACGCTGAAAAAATATCTGGACGGCGGCGGGCGGCTCGCTTTTTCCGGGCAAGAATATTTGTACCAGCTCCCCGACCACCAACCCGGCGATTTCGCCCGCACCTATTTCGGGGTGGATGAACACTCGGAAATCCTGACCTCCACCCGCATCAGCGGCGTGGCGGGCAGCCCCATCGGCGACGGATTGGGGACCTTTCCGCTCGATTTTCCGCCCGGCTATCAAAACTGGACGGACAGCATCACCCCGACGGCATCCGCCCAACCGATGTTTCTCGGCAACAGCGGGCTGCCGAACAGCGCCACCAATTTCGGCACGGTGACCGGCACATGGCACACCGCATTTTTCGCCTTCGGTCCCGAATTAATCCCCGAACCCCACCGCACCGACGTGCTGCGCCGCACAGTGGGCTGGCTCAGTTGGCTGGGACGTTCCACCGTCATCGCCGACAAAACCGACGCCCCCGCCGGCGATACCCTCACCTACACCGCCGTCCTGCGCAACGACGGACTTTTGGCGCGGGAAACGGTCTTCACCGCCACCTTCCCCGCCCCGCTGAATCTCGTGCCCGGCTCGGCGACCGGCGGCGCAACCGAGACGGGGGGACAAGTCACCTGGCGCGGCATCATCACCCCCGGTCAACCCGTCACGCTCACCTATCGCGCCCTCGTGGACGCACCCCTGCCCTACGGCACACCCGCGCGGCAAATCAGTTGGATTACCCTGCCCGCCGACCACATCACTTTCGACCGCACACCCGTGGTCGGCATCAACACCGCCGATTGGGAAAATACCACCCTGACCGCCAACCGCACCCGCGCCGCCATCGGCGACATCCTGACCTACACCCTGCGGCTGGAAAACAGCGGCTTTGCCTCCGCGCCGATGGTCACAGTCACCGGGAACATCCCATCCCACCTGCGCCCGCTGGCGGCGCAAAACGGCGGCGTCATCATCACCACCGCCAACACCGCCCGCGTCAAATGGCGCACCCCGGTAACCCGGTTCGCGGCAGTAACGCTCAGCCTGCAAACGCAGGTCATCTCCGTCCCCTTCCCGTTCACCTTCCCGCTGACCCTGGCGCTGGACGACGGCTACCGCACCGACAACCGCCGGACTGCCGAAGTGTGGGTGGAACCGTACCAAACCCACCTGCCGCTGGTTTTCAAATGACCCGATTTTCGCTCGCCGCACAAACGTGGCAATTCGGGCAAACCCGGCGACTCCCCTTTGACGCCCCCGCCGTGGACGACCGCGCCGCCGTCGCGCGCTGGCTGCCCGCCACCGTGCCCGGCAACGTCCGGCTCGATTTGCACGCCAACGGCATCCTGCCCGACCCGCCGCACATCGGCAGTGAATGGGTGGACGCCGCCGACTGGTGGTATCGGGTAACTTTTCCGGTGGATGTTGAACCGGGGCAACGGGTGTTCATCCGTTTTTCGGGGTTGGATTATCGCGCCGCCATTTTTGTGGGGGATGATGAATGCGCGCGGCACGAAGGGATGTTTTCATGGGTGACGGTGGACGCCACCGACCATATCCGTGCCGGTATGTGCCGGCTCGCCGTGCGGCTGTGGGGCAGCGGCGCACTCCCCCGCCGAAACCTTTCCCGGCGGCAGAAACTCTGGCAAGCCATCGCCCAACGCTTGCAAAATAGTTGGACGGGCGTGTACCCCGACCGCAGCGCGACACTGAAAATGCAGATGTCCTTCGGCTGGGATTTCGCGCCGCGCGTGCTGACCACCGGCATTTGGGACGATGTGACCTGTATCATCACCGGCGATACATTCATTGAAAGCGCGGGCATCGCCGTGACCCCCGACGGACGGGGCACAATTCGCATGCGGCTCAACACCCATTCCCCCACCGATGTGCCGCTCGCGCTCACCGTCACCGGCGACGACGCGCCGCACACCTTCCGGTTCACCATCCCCCCCGCCCCGCCCGAAACAACCCGCACCTTCCGGCTGCCCGCGCCCAAATTGTGGCAACCGTGGGACGCCGGCACGCCGCATCTGTACACCGCCCGGCTGGAAATCCCCGGCTCCGATGCGCTGTCGGTGCGTTTCGGGGTGCGTTCGGTGGCGTTGGAAAACCGGCAGTTCCGCATCAACCATGCCCCCACTTTTGCCCGGGGCGTGAATTGGGTTCCCGCCGATATTTTTCCGGGGCGCATCACCCCCGCCGATTACCGCGACCTGCTGACGCGGGCGAAGGCGTGCGGGGCGAATTTCATTCGGGTGTGGGGGGGCGGTCTGCGCGAAAAAGCAGCGTTTTACGATTTGTGCGACGAATTGGGGTTGCCGGTCTGGCAGGAATTTCCGCTGGCGTGTCTGTTTTTGGGCGGCGCGCCGCAATCGGCGGATTTTTTGGCGCTGCTGCGGCAGGAAATCGGGGCAATCGTCCGCCAACTCGACGCGCACCCGTCGGTGGTGGTCTGGTGCGGCGGGAACGAATTCAGCCCGCGCCGCAATCGGGCGGTCATCCGCACAATGGCGCGCGCCATCGCCGAAAATGCGCTCTCGTCGCGCCCGTTTTTGCCCGCGTCGCCCGCACCCGGCGATGCCCACAACTGGCTGGTTTGGCACGGAAAAGCGCCGCTCAATACCTTTAAACGCGAGCGGGCGCACTTTCTCAGCGAGTTCGGATTGCAAGCCCTGCCGCACGCCGATACCCTCGCCGCCGCGCTGGAGAATCCGCGCACCGGCTGGGAAACCATCCACGGCGATACCGACAAATTGCGCCATTATCTGCGCGGCTTTCTGCCCGACGAACACGCCCGCCCCCCGGCGCTCGGCGCATTAATTGAAGCCAGCCAGCAGGCGCAGGCGGCGGGGCTTCAATTGGCAATTGAACACATGCGGCGACGGAAACCGCGCACCGGCGGGGTGTGGGTGTGGCAATTCAACGAGCCGCTCCCCGCCATCAGTTGGGCAGTGCTGGATTATTTTCGCCGCCCAAAATTGGCATACGAGGGGCTGAGAAACTGGTTCAATCCGGTGCTGGTCAGCGTTGATTTTCCGGTGGGGAAATTGTGGCGCGCCGGGGAGGTATTTTCCGGCGCGGTGTGGGTCGTCAACGATACGGCGCAGGCGGTCGGCGGCGCGTGCCGGGTGCGTTTGGACGGCAGAGACATCTTCACGGAAACAGTGACCGCGCCCGCACACAGCTCGGTGCGGGTGGGGACATTCGCGCACCGCTTGGCGCATCCCCCCGTTGAAATGACGGCAACCTTCGGCGCTGACAACGCCATCCACAGCGAGAATCGCTACCCCCTCCACTGGCGCGATACCCCACCCGCCCCGTGGCAGCTCATCATCCGGCGGTGGCTCGCCGACCGGATACTGCGCTGACCGAAAAACTCAGGGCTGTTGCAAAGTCGCTTGACAAACAATACTTTGCGCAGTAGGGGCACGCTGCAGCGTGCCCCTACAACGCCACCGATTTTCGTTAAAACCGGATGAAATGCGTAAGAGCGGCTCGCAAATCGCCCCTGCGGCGTGAAATCATGAAAACCGGCAACCTTAAACTTTACTTTG
>JAJRSQ010000407.1 GCA_024278725.1 Chloroflexota bacterium | reverse complement strand
GTGATGCGCCGCCGGACACAGCTTTTTCAACTGCCGGGCAGCCGAAATTCGCGCCGGGGAATTCGTCTTTTTCGGCGGAAATTATCGCAATGTCTGCCGCCGGTATCCCCAGCCGTTGCGCTAAATCTTCAATGGCGCGGGTTTCCAAGTTTTTTGGGATGGGCACGCCTTCCATCGCGGCGGGTGGCGCGCCGGTGACTTCGGTTTTTGTTGTGCCGGTGGGGGAGGGCAGGGGAGGCGTGGCGACCGGCGACGCCGACTGCGCGGCAGGGGCTTCGAGCGGCGATACGGCGGGCGTTGGATTGACGGACGCGCATGCGTTCAGCGTCAACAGCACGATGATGGCAAGTAACAATATCCGTTTCATGGCGATGACCTCCTTTCTGCATGTTGGTGAATCGAGATGAACGCGATTCACCCATGAGACGTATCCGCGCCGGTGTTGGTTCCGTGAATCCGAAAAAGATGGATTCATGGCGACGATTCCGGCGGGGTAAATCCGCCCTGCGCGGCGTTGATTGATTCATGCCGGACTCGCGCCGATTCCCCATTGGGCGATATTCCTTCCCAAAGATTCACACCGAGTCGCATCTGACTCACGTTGAGTCGCTTGCGTCAATCCATATAGCTCCGGTTAACGAAACCAAATCCGACACCGGCAATTCCACGTTCACCCCGCGTTGTCCCGCGCTGACCAAAACGGTCTCCAACCGGCGAGCGGGTTCATCAAGGTACACCCGAAATCCACGGTTCATTAATGCCAGCGCCCCAATTCCGCCGACCTTCAGCCCGGTCAATTTTTCCGCTTGGGCGTGCGTCGCCATTTGCACTTTCTTTTCCCCCACCGCGCGCGCCACCTTTTTCAGGTTCAATTTTCGCGGCGCGGCAATCATCACCAGCATGGGTTTGGCGCGCGGCGCGTTTTTCAGCACTACCAGCGTTTTGTACACCATATCAGCGGGCTTTTCCACCGCCGACGCCACGTCTTCCGCATTGTGGATGGTCTCCGGAAACTCATGCACGGTGAACGGGATGTTCCGATTTTCCAGCAGGCGCAAACTGTTCAACTTTGAAGCCACATGTCCCTCCAAAATATTTGGATAATCGTATGGTAATGTGATTGGCAAAAAGAGTCAACCGGCGCGCAAAAGTGAATCATGGGCATCCCTTTGACTATCATGTCCCGGCGGTGTAAAATCCAAAGGAAGAAATTTCGACATTGAGGTATTTTATGGCAAAACCATTTAATTACGGCGGGCAAGCGGTCATCGAAGGGGTGATGATGCGCGGCTCGAAACGAATGACCATTGCGGTGCGCCAACCCGATGGTGACATCCATGTTCATAGCGAGCCGTTGGATGCACGCATCTACGGCAGCTTCATTAATAAAGTTCCTTTTTTGCGTGGGGTCACCCTTTTGTGGGATGCCCTCGGTTTGGGGATGCGCGCGCTGATGTTTTCGGCGGACGTGGCGATGGGGGAAGAGGATGTGGAATTCAAAGGACCCCTCGCGTGGGGAACGGTTGCCCTCTCGTTGACGCTGGCGGTGGGCATCTTTTTTGTAGTTCCGCTGCTCATCATCGGCTGGATGGAGCAATATCTGGGCGCGGGTGTGTTCAGTAATATTTTGGAAGGGGTCATCCGCCTGGCGATGTTCATCGGCTATGTGTGGCTCATCGGGTTTATGCCGGACATCCGGCGGGTATTCGGGTATCATGGCGCGGAACACAAAGCGATTAACGCCTATGAATGCGGCGTGGAACTCGTCCCCGAAAAAATGGCGAAACACACGGTGGTGCATCCCCGGTGCGGCACGGCATTCCTGCTGATTGTGATGGTCATTTCCATCTTCGTGTTTGTGTTGTTTGGAACGCCGTCGCTGTGGATTCGGGTCATTTCCCGCATCGTGTTGATTCCGGTGATTGCCGGCATTGCCTATGAATTTTTGAAGTTCAGCGCGGCGCATATGGATAATCCCCTGATGAAGATGCTGGTTGCGCCCGGCTTGTGGCTGCAAAATTTAACCACCCGCGAACCGGATGTGTCCATGCTGGAAGTCTCGGCGGCGGCGTTGACCCAACTTCTGCGGGAAGAAAATATGCTGCCCGCCGAAGAAACTGATGTGACGCTCAACACGGATGCGGTGGTATCACCGGCAGACGCATAATTATCAAAAAGCGTTTTTCAGGTAAATCTCATCGCAATGACGCAGAAACATATGTGTCTTGTTTTTTGCGGTGAGTTTTTTTATAATAAATCGTATGAATACCTCAATTGCGGAATCTCGCGCCACACACCTGTGCGAAATTGGGCTGGCTCATTATCAAGCATGGGAAATAGAAGAAGCCATTGATGCCTTTCGCGATGCGATAGAGCTTGATGCCATGCAGCCGGATTATCACTTGCATCTGGCGCAGGCATACGCGCGCATCGGCAATTATGAATCGATGCGGCAGAGTCTGGGCAACTTCATGTTTTTGGAGCCTGACCGGACGCTTTCGGAGCGCTTTGAGGCGATGTTCAGCAGCGGGTTGGATTTGGTGGAACAAAAACTCACCGATGTGATGCCCGAACACCGTGTGCCCTTGCTGGTGGTGGGCGCGGCACTGCAGATGTGGATGGATTTTCAGGTGGCAATCGGACGGCGTCCGCTGGTGGATGTTGATTCTTCCCCGGTTGCCGCCAACTGGGCGGCGGCGCTTGATTATACTGCCCGGAAAGTGAACATCCATGATGCCAGTCTGGAAGAGATTGCGCTGTGGTATGTGGTCAATCCGCACAGTGTAGCCGCCAATCATCGCGTGCTGGTGGACACGTTGGATGTGATGCCCTGCGATTACCGCTATTTTCGCGGTCCGCAAAACCCGCTGGATAAATTAGTGGAAGCCGCCATTGTGCTGGAAACGCTGGAGGAGCGTTTCGCCCGCGTGGAATAACTTCAAATGTGGACGCTGAAGCCATTGAGCGCCCACGTTTGCAGTTGTTATCCATTACCCCAAAGGAGTAAATTATGCGCGAACACTTTGGCGAACGCCATAGCCCCGTCGGGCTGGAAACACACGGTATCAAAAATGTAAATGATGTATATTGGAATCTCCCTTCGGCAGCGTTGTACGAAGAAATCATTCGCCGCCGCGAGGGCATCCTGTCGCATTTGGGACCGGTGGTGGTGCGCACCGGGCATCATACCGGACGCTCTCCCAACGACAAGTTTCTGGTGAAAGAACCCACCTCCGATTCGTACATCTGGTGGGGGGATGTCAACCGCCCCTTCCCGCCGGAACGCTTCGATGAACTGCATCGCCGCTTGGCTTCCTTTTTGCAAATGAAAGATGTGTATGTGCAGGATGTGTTTGTCGGCGCAGACCCGGATTATCGTCTGCCCATTCGCGTCATCACCCAGTATGCCTGGCACAGCCTGTTCACCCGCAATATGTTCATTCGACCCACGGAAGAAGAATTGGCGCATCACGTGCCGGAATTTACCATCATTGACGCGCCGCAATTCCACGCCGACCGGGATGTGGACGGCACGAACTCCGAAGCTTTCGTGCTGGTCAACTTCAAAAAGAAATTGATTCTCATCGGCGGCACCAGTTATGCCGGTGAAATCAAAAAATCTGCGTTCACGGTGATGAACTATCTTCTCCCCTTCAAAAATGTGTTGCCCATGCACTGCTCGGCAAATTATGGCGACGATGGTGTGACGGCATTGTTCTTCGGCTTGAGCGGAACCGGCAAAACCACCCTGTCCGCCTCGCCCGACCGTACCCTCATTGGGGATGATGAACACGGTTGGAGCGAAAAAGGCGTCTTCAATTTTGAGGGCGGCTGCTACGCCAAAATGATTCGCCTTTCGCCGGAAGCCGAACCGGAAATTTACAGCACCACCCGTCGCTTCGGCACAGTGCTGGAAAATGTGATGGTGGATACCATCACCCGCCATATAGATTTGGACGACGACTCGCTCACTGAAAATACGCGCGGCGCGTATCCCATCACCCACATTTCCAACGCCGACCCCGGCGGCATGGGCGGGCATCCCAAAAACGTCCTTTTCCTCACCGCCGATGCCTTCGGTGTGTTGCCGCCCATCTCAAAACTCACCCGCGAACAGGCGATGTACCACTTCCTTTCCGGCTATACCGCCAAAGTTGCGGGCACGGAAAAAGGGGTCACCGAGCCGCAAGCGACCTTCAGCGCGTGTTTCGGCGCACCGTTTTTGCCGTTGCCTCCCGGTGAATATGCCCGTCTGCTTGGCGAAAAAATCGACCGGCATGACGCAACCGTGTGGCTGGTGAACACCGGCTGGACGGGCGGACCGTATGGCGTGGGCAACCGCATGAAAATCGCCTACACCCGCGCGATGGTGCAAGCGGCGCTCGATGGGGCGTTGGATGATGTCCCCACCGAAACCGACCCCATCTTCGGATTGAATGTGCCGGTGAGTTGTCCCAACGTGCCGGATGAAGTCCTCAATCCGCGCAATACATGGTCGGATAAAGCCGCTTATGATGCGCAAGCCAAAAAACTGGCGGCGATGTTCAATGAAAACTTCAAACAATTTGAAGCACAAGTGACCGATGACGTGAAAGCCGCCGCGCCAAACGCCGACTGATACCGCAGACTCGATTCACAAAACGTAAAACGTATTGCGTGATGCCGTAATTTTGTTTATAATCGCGCTGCGTTTTACGTTTTTTTATTGAAGGAGCCGGGTACAGTATGAAAAACCGCAGTTATAAATATTATGATTTTGTTGCCGCCACCTTTGTCGCCGTATTGCTCATCAGCAATATTGCCTCCGCCGCCAAAATTGTCGATTGGGGCATCAGCATTTTCGGCTTGCCGCTGGCGTTTGATGGCGGCACGCTTTTGTTCCCCATCAGCTATATTTTTGGCGATATTCTGACCGAAGTGTACGGCTATAAACGTTCCCGACGCATCATCTGGGCGGGCTTCGGCGCGGCGTTGTTGATGGCGGGCACTTTCTGCCTCATCGGCATTATGCCCGGCGAAGCCGCATGGCAGGAATACGCGGGGCAAAACGCATACGACGTTATTTTGGGCGGCGTCGCTTCCGGCGGCATCGTGCTGGCGAGCCTCACCGCGTATTTTGCCGGAGAATTTTCCAACTCGGTGATTTTGGCGAAATTGAAAGTTGCCACCGAAGGGCGTTTCCTGTGGTTGCGCACCATCGGCAGTACCCTGGTTGGCGAAGGGGTGGACACTGTGATTTTCATCATGGTTGCAACCCTGTTCGGCGTCTTTCCCCCGGAAATCGTGGTGAGCTTAATTGTTGCCAACTACATTTTCAAAGTTTCCATTGAAGTTCTTTTCACCCCGCTGACCTACGCCATCGTCAATTTCCTCAAATCGGCGGAAGCGGAAGACTATTACGACCGCAATACCAATTTCAACCCGTTCAGTTTGGCGGCGGAATAACCGCGCGAAACAGGAGTGCTTTTATGACACACGATGATTTTTTCGATTGGGAAGCCGAGCCTGACCCTGAATTGAGTGGCGAATTGATGTTCGATGACAGCCAACTCCCCCCCGACCATCGGAGCGGGTTTGTGGCGGTGGTGGGGCGTCCCAATGTGGGCAAAAGCACGCTGATGAACGCATACTTGGGGCAGAAAATTGCCATCGTCAGCCCCAAACCGCAAACCACCCGCAACCAATTGCTGGGCATTTTGACGCTGGAACATGCGCAAATCATCTTTGTTGACACCCCCGGCATCCATCAGCCCCACCATAAATTCGGAGAATATTTGGTAGAAGTGGCGAAAAGAACCATCCCCAACGCGGATGTGGTGCTGTGGCTGGTGGATGGTTCGGAACAGCCCACCCCGGAAGACAAACTTGTCGCCGAATTGCTGGCGGCTCAACGGGCGTGCCCCCCTGTGATTCTGGGGATGAACAAACTCGATTTGATACCTCCCGCCACCGTTGAGGGGCGGCTGGCGGCATACACCGCCCTGTTCAACCCGGAGGTTGCGCTGGCGCTCTCCGCCACGGATGGCACGCACCGCGACACCATGCTCGATACCATCATCCAAACCCTGCCGCCCGGACCGCGCTATTTTCCGGAAGACCAAATTACCGACCAGCAGACGCGCTTCATTGTGGCGGAACTGATTCGGGAATCGGCGCTGGAATTGTTGCGGCAGGAAGTGCCGCATGCCATCGCGGTGCAGGTGGATGAATTCAAAGAACGCCCCAACGGGATGATCTATATTTCCGCCAAAATTTTTGTGGAGCGCGATTCACAGAAGGGGATTGTCATCGGGCAGGGGGGGAAAACGCTCAAGCAAATCGGGCAGCGTGCCCGCCCGCAGATAGAATCGCTAGTGGATGCGAGCGTCTTTTTGGATGTTCGGGTGGCGGTTCGCCCCAAATGGCGCAAAAAGAAAGAGGAGTTGCGGCGGCTCGGTTATTCAGCGGATGAGTAGGCGCTTGACAAACGGCAGTTTTATGTTATGCTAAAAGTGTCGTTATGGTAAAGCAAAGGAGTAGGCGCATGACCAGACAACAACTTCTGGCGCTGGCAATTCTGTTCTTTTTCGCAGT
>JAJRSQ010000406.1 GCA_024278725.1 Chloroflexota bacterium | reverse complement strand
CGAGTGCGCGGGTCGGTGGTCAGCGTGATTTCGCCGTGCAGTTGTTGCGTTAGTTGCTGAACCAGCAGCAACCCCAAACTGTTGGCGGTCAGTGCGCCAAAACCCCTATCGCGGATGAGGGCTTGCTGTTCCGCGGAAAATCCAACGCCGGTATCCATCACCGATAGCATATTCCTCCCATTTTCCTGCCGAAAATTAATTTCAATTTCTCCGATGACCTCCCGGTCGGTGAAGGCGTGTTTCATCGCGTTGGAGACCAGCTCGTTCAAAATCAATCCCAGGGGGATGATGGTATCCAAATTGAAATGCACCGGCATAATATCTGTGCGGAAGATGATGTTCCCATTACTGGCGTATGATTGGCGCAATTGCCCAATCAGTTTGGTGATGTATTTTCGCAGTTCAATGTGCGATACGTGGGTGGTTTGATATAGCTGCTGGTGGACGAGCGCCATAGATTGCACCCGGTCGTAACTGTTTTGGAGCGCTTCCAGCGCGGCGGGGTTGCCGGTTCGCCGCGATTGCAGATACAGCAATCCGGCAACGTTTTGCAGATTGTTCTTCACCCGGTGGTGAATTTCTTTGAGCAATAGCTCCTTTTCGGACAGCGATTCCTGCAATTTCGATTCCAGTGCGTTTCGCCGTTCAATTTCCGCCAGCAATTTTTGATTGAGGGTTTTCAACGTCTGCGATTGCCGGTGCGCCTCCATATACGAGCGGTGGTATTCCCTCACAAAAAAATGGACGACCAAAACAAGTGCCCCCAAAGAAAAAAATGAAGTGGTTATGTGAGCTGCATAGAATTGCACCGGAGGCAACACCCGTAAATTTGGGTTTGTTTGTTGCATGAAGACAATACTGCCCTCGGTTATTGCGCCGACAAAAATGGTACTCCAAGCGGAGATGTGCGGTATCAAAATAATGGTGCTGGTAATCACCAGCGTTAATATAAACCCGCTGACGATTTCCGCGTCTTGAAAACCCCAGCCGACATATATTGCCAACATGTATGTAAATCCCAGGGCGATGAAACGCGCTGCACGCCATTTCCCGATGCTGACCAGCCACCAAGCCAGCGCCAGTGTGAAACCGACATACACCATCGCCATTGCCATACTCAGCGGGAATATTCCTGCCATCACACCAATAGCATAAAGCAATATAACCGGATAGACGATGATCTGTTCCAGCAACAGCATCGCCCGCAGAACGTATTCTCGTTGAGCGTCTATCGGGTCGGTTGATTGCGGGGTGGTAGACCGTTCCCAGTATTCCCGGAACCGACGGTTGAAGGGATGGTATCGCAGGTAGTTAAGGATGGAATTTTTGTTGGCAATCATTACACATTCCGTGAGAAACAATGGCTTCGGTGTGACTGGTGATATACGTGTCCAACCGCTCCCATTTGCCGTCCTCATTTTTGATTTTCTTTCCACACCATGCGCACAGCGGTAAAATCCCTTTGAGCCGTTTCACATCGGTGACATCGCGGGCTATGGTGGCAATGGCGGTGATGTTGCCGTTTTTGTCGTTTATCGGATAGAAGTGTACATTGAACCAAAACTCGCGCCCCTGAAAAGTTGCGTTCATTTCGGTGGTGGTGCTTTGCTGCGTTTCCCGCACATAGTGGAAACTTTTCTGCCATTCCGGGGCGATTTTTTTCAGGAGGGCTTGCGGCGTCAATCCCACAATGCGTTCTGCGGGCAGGTTGTATTTTTTCGCCGCGTGAAAATAGGTGACGGTTCCATCCAAATCATGCACGGAGATGATGTCGTCGCCGCTTTCGATGACCAGCCGCAGCCGCTCTTCGCTCTCGCGGAGTTTCCGTTCCATCTTGTGCTTCGCCAGCGCCATTTGAATGGCGATGTCCAGCTCTTTTTCCTGAAAAGGTTTGACCAGATAGCCGTGCGGGGTGCTGTTTTTGGCGCGTTCCAGCGTGTTTTCATCAGTGTGGGCGGTTAAAAAAATGACGGGAACATCTTGCCGGGCGAGGATGGCTTCCGTGGCGGCGATACCATCCATTTCCCCCTCCAGATGGATGTCCATCAAAATGAGGTCGGGTTTTTGAGCGAAGGCAACCTCAATGGCGCGTTCACCGCTGGGGACCACATCCAATACATCGTATCCAATATCCTGCAATCGGAATTGCAATTCCATCCCGATGATACTTTCATCCTCAATCACAAGGATGCGATTTGTTGGCATTATCCTCTCCGTACTGCTTTGCGTTGCGCTATTTTACACGCGGGGCGCGTAATCCTGCAAGTTTTGCGCTCGCCATATAAAAAAGATGTGGCACGCCATTGTGCCACATCTGAAAAACAGGGGACAGTCAGTGTCCCAACCGGTAAATTACTTGGCGCTGAAGCCTTTTTCTCGCAAGGCGGCTTGGGCGGCGGCTAACCGCGCCACCGGCACGCGGAAGGGCGAGCAGCTCACGTAATTCTGGTTGATGCTGTGACAGAAGGCGATGGAATCGGGGTCGCCGCCGTGTTCACCGCAGATACCCACTTCCAAATCGGGGCGAGTGTTGCGCCCGTTTTCCACTGCCCATTTCATCAGTTGCCCCACGCCATCCTGGTCGATGGTCTGGAACGGGTTGCGGGGCAGAATGCCGTCTTCCACATATTTGAGCAGGAAGCCCGCTTCGGCGTCATCACGGGAATAGCCGAAGGTCATCTGGGTCAGGTCGTTGGTGCCGAAGGAGAAGAATTCCGCCACTTCGGCGATTTCCGCGGCGGTGACGGCGGCGCGCGGAATTTCAATCATCGTGCCGAATTTATATTCGATGGTCACGCCCTGTTCTGCCATCACCGCTTTGGCAACTTCTTCCAGTTGCGGTTGGATGGTTTTCAGTTCGTTGACGTGTCCGGTCAGCGGAATCATCACTTCGGGTTTGGGTTCCAGCCCCTCTTTTTTGACGATGCAGGCAGCTTCAAAGATGGCGCGCACCTGCATTTTGACGATGCCGGGCATCATCATACTGAGGCGAACCCCGCGCAAGCCCATCATCGGGTTGCTTTCGTGCATGCTTTCGATGGCGGCGAGCAGGGCTTCCTGTTCCGCCAGACCTTCGGTTTCGCCTTTGACGCGCATTTCAATGACTTTGGCGAAAACTTCATCGTGGTCGGGCATAAATTCATGCAGGGGCGGGTCAATCAGGCGGATGATGACAGGCAAGCCGGTCATCACGCGGAACAGCCCGGTGAAGTCGTCGCGCTGGTAGGGCAGGAGTGCGTCGAGGGCTTCCTGCCGCTCCGATTCGACTTTTGCCAGAATCATTTTTTGCACGGTCGGGAGGCGGACTTCTTCGAAGAACATATGCTCGGTGCGGCACAAGCCAATCCCCTGTGCGCCATAATTGCGGGCGCGTTGGGCGTCTTGCGGGTAGTCTGCGTTTGCCCACACTTCCAGCCGGCGGAAGTCATCTGCCCATTTGAGGAGGGTTTGCAGGTCTTCCTGCTCTTCCAGTTCAGTGACCACCATCGGCAGTTCGCCGACAAAGGCTTCGCCGGAGCCGCCGTCAATGGAGATGGTTTCCCCTTCTTTGATGGTGATGCCGTTGGCGGTGAATTGGCGTTTTTCCGCGTCAATCACCATATCGCTCGCGCCGACGATGCAGGGCACGCCGAATTGGCGGGCGACGACGGCGGCGTGGCTGGTGGCGCCCCCTTCGCTGGTGAGAATCCCTTTCGCTGCCAGCATCCCGTGGACATCATCGGGGCGGGTGAACGGGCGCACCATAATCACGTCTTTGCCCTCTTCCACGCCCCATTTTTCCGCGAGGTCGGCGTCAAAGGCAACAATGCCGACGGCTGCGCCGGGGGAGGCGTTCACCGCTTTGGTGATGCGTTTGCCTTCAGCAGAGGCGGCTTTTTTGGCGGCTTCATCAAATTGCGGGTGAAGCAGGGTGTCAACTTGGTCGGGGGTGACGCGCAAAACGGCTTGCTCGCGGGTGATGAGTCCTTCATTCGCCATGTCCACCGCAATTTTGATGGCGGCGCGGGCGGTTCGTTTGCCGTCGCGGGTTTGGAGCATCCACAATTTGCCGTTTTCAATGGTGAATTCCATATCCTGCATTTCGTGGTAGTGTTTTTCCAGAATGTCGCAGATTTCCACAAACTGTTTGTAGGCTTCGGGGAGTTCTTTCGCCATTTCTGCGATGGGGGTGGTGTTGCGGATACCGGCGACGACATCTTCGCCCTGGGCGTTGATGAGATAATCGCCGTACAGCACGCGCTCGCCGGTGGAAGGGTCACGGGTGAAGGCGACGCCGGTGCCGGAGTTGTTGCCCATATTGCCGAAGACCATCGTCACCACGTTGACCGCGGTTCCCAAATCATGGGCGATGCCGGCGGCGTTGCGGTAATCAATGGCGCGTTTGCTGTTCCAGCTTTTGAAGACGGCTTCGGTCGCCAGTTTAATTTGTTCGATGGGGTCTTGGGGGAAGTCGCGCCCGGTTTCGGCTTTGAAGATTTTTTTGAATTCCGCCACAATTTCTTTCCACTGTTCGGCGTTCAGTTCGGCATCCGTTTTGACGCCGGCTTTGGCGCGCGCTTCGGTCAGCACATCTTCAAACAGGTCGTCATCCACGCCCATCACTACGCTGCCGAACATTTGCACCAGCCGCCGGTAGGCGTCGTACACGAAGCGGGCATCGCCGGTGAGTTCCACCATCCCGGCGGCAACTTCATCATTCAGCCCGATGTTCAACACGGTATCCATCATCCCCGGCATTGAGAATTTCGCGCCGGAGCGGCAGGAGACGAGCAGGGGGTTTTTGGGGTCGCCGAATTTTTTGCCGGTGCGTTCTTCCAACGCTTTCAACGCTTCCGCTTCCTGGTCCCACATCCCTTCGGCAAAAGTTTCACCGGCGGCGAGATAGGCGTTACAGGCTTCAGTGGTGACGGTGAACCCGTGCGGCACGGGCAAACCCACCCGCGCCATTTCGGCGAGGTTCGCGCCTTTGCCGCCCAGCAGCGCGCGCACACCTTCCCATGAACCACCGACATACTTTTCGGCATCTGCCACTTCTTCAAATGAATACACCCATTTTTTTGACATCTAGAATCCTCCTTGGATTTTAAATGATGAATTTGAGGTTATAAAGTCGGCGATGACTTATCTATTGCGTGGAAATTTGAGGGGTAACAGCTGTGCTGTTCAACCGCCTGTCATTATAGGTGTACAAAATATTTTTTGCAAATATTCAGTGCGATTGGGTGCGTTTCATCACAAAATTCATTGGGCATTACGGGCGGGTTGTGCTATACTGTCGCGGGGAAACTACAATTTAAAAAGGATAAACGCTTATGCCAAAATTTATTGCTCGCTGGGTGATAAACGCTGTGGCGCTGGGTGTGGCAACATATCTCATTCCCGGCATTCATGTGGCGGGCGGGGAGACCAAAGCGTTGGTGAACCTGCTCATCGTCGCGGCGATTTTCGGGCTGGTGAACGCTATCATCAAACCCATTTTGCAGTTGACAACCTGTTTGGTCACCGTGCTGACGTTGGGGCTGTTCACCTTCATCATTAATGCGTTGATGTTGTTGCTGACCAGTTGGCTGGTGGGCGGAATGTTCTACGTGGCGGGGTTCGCGCCCGCGTTGTGGGGCAGTATCGTCATCAGCATCGTGAGCGCGGTCTTAAGCTTATTTTTGGTGAACGATGATGATTGATTGGTTGAAATCTCTTTTTACCCCCAAACCACCGCTGGCAACGCTATCGGTAGGGGAGTTAAATGCGGCGTTGCGCGCTGACGCGCCGCCGGTGGTGATTGACGTCCGCTCGGCGCAGGAGTTTGGCTTTCACGGGCACATCGCCGAGGCGAAACTCATCCCGCTGAACGAGATTCAGCAGCGTTTGGCGGAAATTCCGACCGACCGCCCGCTGGTGCTGGTGTGCCGCACCAGTCGCCGCAGTGCCCGCGCCGCGCGGTTTTTGCTGGCGCAGGAAATTTCCGATGTGAAGGTGCTGGATGGCGGCATGCTGGCGTGGACGAAAGCGGGCTTGCCCATCGAACGAAATTCGGTGTGATGAAAAATGAAAGCAATTGTGGTGCAGTCCGACAAACCGAATAACCCGCTGGCGTGGCAAACCGTGCCTGACCCCGACCTCGGTGCGGGGGAGGTGCTGGTGGATGTTTTTGCCACCGCGCTCAACCGCGCCGATTTGATGCAGCGCGCCGGAAATTACCCGCCCCCGCCCGGCGCGTCCGACATTTTGGGGCTGGAGATGGCGGGGCGTATCGCCGCGCTGGGGCGGGGCGTTTCGGGCTGGCAGGTGGGCGATCGCGTCTGCGCGCTGCTGCCCGGCGGCGGATACGCGGAGAAAGTCGCCGTGCCCGCCGATTTACTCATTCCCATCCCCGAAAATTGGACATTTGAACAGGCGGCAGCCGTGCCGGAGGTCTTTCTCACCGCGTTTGTCAATCTCTTCATGGAAGCAGCACTGCAGCCGAGCGAAACCGTGTTGATTCACGGCGGAGCGAGCGGCGTGGGCACAGCCGCCATCCAGTTGGCGCATCGCGCCGGATGCACCGTCGTCGCCACGGCGGGCACGGATGAGAAGGTCGCTTTTTGCCGTAAATTGGGCGCAGACTTGGCGATAAACTACCGCCGGGACGATTTTTCCGTCGTTGTACCCGCCCACTTTGACGGCGCGGGCGTGGATGTGATTTTGGACATGGTCGGCGCAGATTATTTTGAGCGCAACCTGAATCTGCTCAACACCTGCGGGCGCATCGTCTTCATTTCCACCCTCAGCGGGGGAGAAGTGTCGCTGAGGCTGTGGACACTTCTGCGCCGCCGGTTGCGGCTCATCGGGTCGGTGTTGCGGGCGCGCACAGTGGCGGAGAAAATCGACATCACCCGCGCGTTTATGTCGCGTTTCTGGGCGGATATGGAGACGGGCATCATTCAGCCGGTGGTGGATTCGACCTTTTCCATTCAGCAGGTGGAAGACGCGCACCGGCGAATGGCGGAAAATAAAAATATCGGGAAAATTGTATTGCGTGTGGTGCATAGTTAATGAAGGAAGGGTGAAATTATGGCGAAAAAATTTAAGGGAACCATCGGGATTTTAACCGGCGGCGGGGATGTGCCGGGCTTGAACCCCGCCATTCGCGCAATTACCGTACGAGCGCGGCGGGAAGGATACAAAGTCATCGGCATTCGGCGCGGCTGGGCGGGACTGGTCGAATTAATCCGCGACAAAAAAGCGGACAATAGCCGGAATTTTCAGGAACTTTCCGAGACCATTGTGAACAAAGCCGGCAGAACCGGCGGCACATTTTTGCACACTTCCCGCACTCGCGCCAGCCACGTGCCGAAAATTCGCGTGCCGGAACATCTGCGGGAAACCTATAATGACGAATTGAATGATTTGACGCCGGAAGTGTTGAAAAATATTGAATTTTTGGGGCTCGATTATCTCATCCCCATTGGCGGGGACGACACGCTGAGTTACGCCGTGCGCCTCTATCAGGAAGGGATGAAAGTGGTTGCCATCCCCAAAACAATGGACAATGACGTGCCGGGCACGGATTATTGTATCGGATTCAGCACCTGCGTGACGCGCACCATCGCCATGACCAACGCCTTGCGCACCTCGGCGGGGTCTCACGAGCGGTTTTTGGTGCTGGAGGTCTTCGGGCGTTACGCCGGATTCACCGCCATGCTGCCGACGATGGCAGGGGCGGCGAATCGGTGCGTCATCCCGGAATTCCAATTCAATATTGAACATCTCACCGATGTGCTTTCGTATGACCGCCGGAAAAATCCCAGCAAATACGCGGTTGTCCTCGTTTCCGAAGGCGCTATGTTCGACGGCGGGGAGATGATTTTCAAAAGTCAGGAAAAAGATATGTTCGGGCACGCGAAGCTCGGCGGCATTGGCGAACTGGTGTCGATGCGGTTGAAGGAACTTTCGCCCAAATTCAACAACGGCGAGCGGGTGAACGTCATCAATCAGAAGTTGGGCTATCTCGTCCGCTCCGGCGACCCCGACGCCATCGATTCGATTGTGCCGATGGCGTATGGCAATCTCGCCCTCGATTTGATTTTGAAGGGCATCCACGGGCGGCTGGTTGTGCTGAAAAACGGGCGATATGATGATGTGCCCGTCACCGTGGTTACCAGCAAGAAAAAATTTGTGAGCGTGAGGGAACACTACAATACGGAACGCCTGCGCCCCTTCTATAAATCATTCGAGATGAAACCGTTGTTCATTATGACCAGTGAATTGTAATCCTTCGCGGAGTCAACAACATCATTCAAATCCCCGGCATTCCAACAAGTCTCATCTTGGAACTTTCGTAGGGGCGGCTCGCGAGCCGCCCCTACCTCGGTTTTGCCTAATCTTCCTTTTCTGTAGGGGCACGCAGCCGCGTGCCCCTACTACATGGGCAACCGGTTTTTATGATGAGACTTATTGGAATGCCGGGGATTTTTTTGCCCGAAATTGCGCAAGCCGCCGCATCGGGCTACAATTCCCTAAAATTTGTGACGGGAAACCACTGTATGCGAAAAATACTCATCATCTTTGCGCTGATGCTGTTGACGGCGTGCCAATCTGCGCCGGTTGAAATCGAAACGACTCCCACGCCCACCGTTTTGCCGCCGTTGGCGCGGGTGGTGGACATCAGTCCGAACGCGATTGTCGTCCCCATCCCCATCAACCCGCCCAGTTTCAACGCCTACATCAACGACACCGGCTATGAGGAACTCATCGGCGAGCTGGTTTTCGGCGCACTGGTGGAAATCGCGCCGGACGGTACATACTATCCCGAATTGGCGGCGGATGTGCCCACCTTCGAGAATGGCGGCATCAGCGAGGACGGGCTGACCGTCACGTGGCGGTTGCGCCCCGGCGTGCGGTGGAGCGACGGCGAACCCTTCACGGCGGCGGATGTGGTTTTTACGTGGCAATCGCTCAAGGCAAGCGGCATTTACGCCCCCGGCTTCGACCTGATTACCAAAATTGAAACGCCCGATGATTTGACGGCAATTGTGTACTATAGCGAATATTATCCCAATTACCGATTGCAATTCGGTGGCGAGGGCACAGGTGTTTTTCCCGCGCACCAGTGCGGCGACCCCGCGGAGATGCTGCAATGGGAATGCAACCTCGACCCGGTGAGCACCGGTCCCTTCGTGCTGGCGGAATGGGTGCCGGGTGAACGGTTGGTGTTCAACCCGAACCCGAACTATTGGGTTCCCGACCGTCCGCTGGCGGAACAGTTGGTTTTCACCGTGGAAGCGGACGCGGAACGGCGCGCGCGTCAGGTGGAGCGCGGCACGGCGCATCTGGATATGTGGACGGAGGAACCCTTCTTGAGCCGGGCGGACGATAGCGAATCGGTGATGGTTGCGGCAACCGACCCGCCCCGATTCGTACTGCAATTGGTGCCGAATCTCAGCGTCGCCGGGTCTGCGGATGCGTCCCAGCCCAATCCGTTTTTGGCGGATGTCCGTGTGCGGCAGGCGATTCGGTACGCCATCAATGTGGCGGAACTGAACGCCGATGTCTTCAACAATCGGGCAGTGCCCGTGGACGATGAACTCTTTCGGCTGGGATGCGGGTTGGAAAGTTTTTCCTTCAATCCGCAAAAAGCCGACGCGCTCCTGACGGCGGCGGGATGGACGGACGAAGACGGCGACGGCACGCGCGAGTGCCATCAATGTAAATTCGCCGCGGAAGGCACGCCGTTGGAATTTGACAGCTACTATTATGCCGAATTTGGCGACACACTGGCGAAGGCGCATCGCCGCATTGAGCGGATGGTGTACGACGTCGGCATTAATATTCACCCCAAACCGAAAGAGGGGGTGGAATTGTGGGGCACGTGGACTGACCGCGGGCTGGAAATGCGCGGCAATTTCAACCTCAACCTGTGGGATGACGGCTATTTCGGCGTTGACCCCACCGATTACCTGCGCGATATTTACGACCCCCGCGCCATCCCCACCCGCTACGACCCGCTGGCGGGACTGAACGTGATGCGCTATCGGAATCTGGAGCTGACCACCCTTTTCGATGACCTCTACACCCCCAAACCCGATGCCGCCCGCCAAAAACTTTTGTGCCGTCTGGCGGACACCCTGCATACCGACCTGCCCACCATCCCGCTGCTGGCGTTCCCCGATTATTACATCATCAACCGCCGGTTACAGGGAATTTCCCCGCATATTTATGATGCCATCACCTGGAATGCCGCCGATTGGAATTTGGCGGCGGAAGCTCCGTAAAAGGCACGTAAAGAAATCAACACATCCCCGAATTTTGTGGTAGAATTGTAAAAACACCAAAATCCGTGCGTCACGCGGCGATATTTTCGCGCGTGCGCCCCCGCAAACGGTGCTGCACAATGGATGAAAGTTTCGATACCCTCAAACGCAGGTTGCTGGCAGTTATCGCCTACCTCACCTTTGTTTTTTTCATGGGAACCTTCGGGTATGTCTATCTGGAAGGGTATACCCTTCTTGAGGGCGCATATATGACCGCCATCACCATGTCAACGGTGGGCTATGGCGAAGTGCAACCGTTGTCACACACGGGGTGGATATTTTCAATCGTGCTGATTATCATGGGCTTTGCCGGGGTGGCGTTTGCCGGGCAGGTGTTGGTGGTTGGCGCATTTGAAGGGGTATGGAGCGGCAAAATGGAAGCCAGACGACTCAAAAGAAAACTCGACGCTTTGAACGACCATTTCATCGTTTGCGGTTACGGCAGGGTGGGCACGGGAGCGGTGCAGAACTTGGTGGAAGCCAATGCCCCGTTCATTGTTTTGGATACTGACCCGGAACACAATGAAATTATGAAGGAAAAGGGCTATCTCTTCCTGAAGGGTGACGCGACGAATGAAGAAGTGCTGTTGCAAGCGGGCATCAAACGGGCGAAGGGCTTGCTCGCCCTCCTCAATTCCGACCCCGATAACCTCTTTTTAGTCCTCACCGCGCGCGAACTGAACCCGACCCTGTATATCGTTTCCCGCGCCAATGAGCTTTCATCCGAAAAGAAAATTCTGCGGGCGGGCGCGGATAAAGTTGTGACCCCCTTCATCTCCGCCGGGCAGAAAATGGCGACCACCGTCCTCGGCGGGGCAGGGGTGGTCTCGGTGATGCCCACCACCGAACCGATTTACAATCCGCCCAAATGGGTTTTGGTTGAAGAGGACTCGGAGTTTGCGGGCAAAACAACCGGCGAAGTGACCGAAAATTGGCAGCAAAATATTCTAGGCTTGCGCCGAAAGCACAAAGATACCATCCTCCCCCCACCCGATACCAAAATCCGCGTGGGCGACCGGCTCTTCATGGTTGAATCCATCGCCAAATCTTCGGATGAAGATACCGCCACTGAAAAACGGGTGGTCATCATTGACGATAACCCCACAATTCTGGGATTGTACGCGCGTCTTTTCAAACGGCGCGGTTTCGTACCCATCACCGCCGACAACGGGCGCGACGGGCTGGAAACAATTCTGCGCGAAAAACCCCTCGCGGCGGTGATTGACTTTATGCTCCCCGTTCTTTCCGGGATTGAAATTTGCCAGCAGGTGCGCGCCGACCCCGCCAATAAAGGTATTCGGCTCGTCCTGTTCACGGCGGATGAGCAGAAAGAAACCCGTCGCCGCGCAATGGAGGCGGGCGCGGACGATGTGGTCGTCAAAAGCGCGGATGCCTCGAAAATTATTGACCGCGTGATTACGATGCTGGAGGCATACGAAGCCACCAAAGTTGAACCGACATCCCCCACCCCCGCCGCCGAAAAACCGCCCGTGCGCGCCCCTGAACCTGAACCGGAATCGGCGGATTCGCTGTTGGCTGCGCCAAAAATGACGCCCGAACCGGAACCTGCGCCATCCACGGGCGAGAACGGCAATGAACCCGCCACGGGTATCCCCCCCGAATTTGAAGGGGTAATTGAGCTGGACGAAATGATGGAGATGATTGGCGGCGATGAAGAATTGATGATTGAACTTTTCCGCAGTTATGCCGAAGAGCGGGACAGCATGATGGCGGACATCGAAGCGGCGGTGTCGGACGGGGATAGCGAAGCGGTGCGGCAATCGGCGCACAAATTGAAGGGAACGCTCATCTATCTGGCGGCGAAAAATGCCGCCGACCTCGCCTACCGGCTCGAAGTGGCGGGCAGAGAGGGCGAAATGTCGGAAACGCCCGCGCTGTTCGAGGCGTTGTCGGCTGAAATTGCGCAGGTGGACGCATTGGTGGCGACACTGCTGGCGGGATAGCTCGGCACTACAGTTGAATAGCTTTTCCGCAAGGGCGAACCGCGTGTTCGCCCTTTTGTTGTTGTTTTCACGGTTAGCGTGAATTATTGAGAGATTTTCCACAATTTTGCAAAACCTTTACGTAACTTTTATGGAGTTTTCCGGCATTCTATCCGATAATAACATGGACAGTATTTCACAATATTGAATCCTGATTCCCGCTGGAGAAAACTATGAGTAAACTTGTTGACCTGTACCGCATCAATGATGAAAACCTGAAGTTACGGCTTCAATTTTTGCTAATCACGGAAAAGGACATCAAATTATTGCGTCGTTTGTCCGGATGGGCGGATAAAGTCGCCGACCAAATTGCGAAAGAGTTTTACGACCACCAATTTTCGTTCCCCCCCACATACGAGTTTTTCGCGGCGTATGCCAAACAGCACAATTTATCCATCGAGCAACTCCGCGCTCGCGTGGAAAAAACGCAGGCGCAATATTTCCGCGACATTTTTGAGGCGGCAAAATCCGATGAAGGGTTTGGCGCAACCTATTTTGAACGCAGATTAGCCATCGGCAGACGCCATAACATCATCAATCTGCCCCAAAAGTGGTACATCGGCAGTTATGTGATTTACCAAAAACTGGTGCGAAAATATCTGCGCAAACATTTCTGGTACAACTTGCCGTTGTGGGCGCATGCAGAACGGGTCATCGGCACTATTTTCAATTATGATATTCAAGCGGTCGGTGACGCATTTTTTTACGATTATTTGCAGTCGGTGGGGTTGGACGTGTCGCGGGTCACTGTTGCCGATAAATCGAAGGAAGACCTTTCGGAATATTATTTCGCGCTGAAGAGCCTGATGCAGAACGTGGTGAGACAAACCAAAACCACCAGCGAGGAGTTGTCGCGGGTGGCGCGCGAATTGGCGGCGGCGGCGGAACAGACCAACATCGCCGCGCAACAAATCTCGGAATCGTTGCAATCGACTTTGGTTGCGGTTGAAAAACAGGGTTCGGAGATTAACCATGCGGCGGACATCATCGAACAGGTGTCGCGGGCGGTGGACGGCGTGGCGCAAGGGGCACAGGAGCAAGCCAGCGCGGCGGGACGCACTTCGGAAGTGACCGCCAAACTGGCGGACATCATCGAGCGGGTGGCGGCGCTGGCGCGTTCCGGGGCGGAAGGCTCGGCGGAATCGGCGGAAGCCGCGCGCACCGGCGTGGAAACCATCAATCGCGTCGTCGGCGGGATGCAGAACATCAAAGATACGGTTGACCAGTTGGCAATCCGCATTCAGGAAATGGGCGAGCGGTCGAAACAGATTGGTGCCATTTTGGAAACCATTGATGACATCGCTTCGCAAACGAATTTGCTGGCGCTCAATGCCGCCATCGAAGCGGCGCGGGCAGGCGAACACGGCAAAGGGTTCGCCGTGGTGGCGGATGAAGTGCGGAAGCTGGCGGAAAAATCGGCGGAAGCCGCGGGTGAAATCGGCAACTTGATTCAAGGCATTCAGTACACGGTCACGGAAGCCGTGGAAGCGATGGCGGACGGCTCGCGGGCGGTGGAGCAGGGGGCAACAGAAGCCGACCAAGCCGGGGAAGCGTTGAAGGTGATTTTGTCGAGCGCGGAAGCTGTGAACCGGCAGACGGAGGAAATCGCCGCCGCCGCCGATGATATGAGTTCCGCCTCCGGGCAATTGGTGGAGGAGATGGAGACCGTCAGCGCGGTGATTGAGGAAAATACCGCTTCCACGGAGGAAATGGCAGCGAGTTCCAACGAGGTGCTGTTGTCCATCAACAGTGTACAGGCAATCAGCCGGGAAACGCAGGACAGCACGCAGGACATCAGCGCGGCAACGGAAGAGATGACCGCACAAATGGATGAAGTTGCCCGCACGGCGCAAGGGCTGCACGAGGCAGTCGCGGCGTTGAATGCCGCCGTTCAGCAATTCAACATTCAGGAAGAGGGCGGCTCGCGTTCCCAAAAATCCACGCCGACGTTCACCCCGCGCAAACCGGTTCCCGCAAAGCCGGAACCGGTGCGCCGTCCCGCCCCTAAACCCGCTCCCCGTCAAAGCCCTCCGCAAAAGGTGGCAAAATCGGCGACGAAAACAGTTCCCCGCGCGGTCACTTCGCCCAAACCTGCCGCCCCCAACGGCAAAAAGAAACCGATTCGCAAAGAGCAATTCAAGAAAGACGGGAAATATGTGTGGACGGAAGCGCTTTCAACGGGCGAACCGACGGTGGATCAGCACCACCAAAAACTTTTCGACCTGATTAATGCGTTGATGGATGCGATGCAGACCGGGCAGGGGAAAGTTGCCATCGAAAGTGTTTTATCGGAATTGGCGGAGTATGTGGATTTGCACTTCAGTTATGAAGAGCAGTGCATGGAAAAATACCAGTGCCCGGTGGCGGGGAAAAACAAAAAGGCGCACGATAAATTTGTGGAAACTTTCGATGCGCTCTGGGAGGATTTCCGTCACAACGGCGCGACGACCGAACTGGTTTTGCGGGTGCAAAAAGAGATGGGCGATTGGCTGGTGAAACACATCGCGGGCATTGATGTGGGTTTGGGTCCGTGCATTCATTGAAAAACGCCCCGATGTTTTTATGGGGCGCGGATAGACGCGGGAAACGCGGATTGCCATATAATGCCAAAACAGAACGCAGATGACGCGGATGGCGCGGATTTTCTATTCATAGAGATTGCTTCGCTTCGCTCGCAATGACAAACCCCCTGAATTCCCAAAGACTCTGTGCTATTTGGGCACTACTGAAAAGAATTGCACATTGGGTTGCGTGTATCTGCGTCTGAAAAAGATTTGAGTCACTCGGTCGGTGCGGTTTTGGGTGCGCCGGAATTTTCGCGGCGATGTTTGGCGCGCAGTTGCCCGCACCCGGCTTGAATGTCAATCCCCCGGCGGATGCGCACGGTGACGGGGATGCCCGCCGCTTGCAAACGGTCGCGGAAGGCGTACACCCGCTCGGCGGGCGAGCCGCCATACGGGCTGCCGTCAGTGGGGTTCAGCGGGATGAGGTTTACATGACACAGTAGCCCGCGCAGCAACGTCGCCAGTTCATCGGCGTGGCGGGGGCTGTCGTTTTTGCCGTCCATTAGCGCGTATTCAAAGGTGACGCGGCGGTGGGTGATGGTGATGTAATCGCGCACGGCGTCCATCAGCATTGCCAGCGGATACCGGCGATTGACGGGAACCAGCTCGTCGCGCAGCGGGTCGTTCGGCGCATGGAGCGATACCGCCAGCCCGACTTGTTCCGGCTCGCGGCTCATTTGGCGGATGGCGGGAACCAGCCCCACGGTGGAGAGGGTCATATGGCGCGCGCCCAACCCAAACCCGTCCGGGTCGTTGAGGCGGTGGACGGCTTCCCACGTGGCGGCATAATTCGCCAGCGGTTCGCCCATCCCCATAAAAACGATGTTCGTCACCTTTTCGTCGGTTGAACGTAACATGCGGGCATAGTATAATACTTGAGACACAATCTCCCCCGCCGAAAGGTTACGACGGAAACCCATCTGTCCGGTGGCGCAAAAGGGGCAAGCCATCGCGCACCCGGCTTGGGTGCTGATGCAGAGGGTGCGGCGTTTGTCGTAGCGCATCAACACCACTTCAATTTCCTCCGTCCCGCCGAGGTTGAACAGCGTCTTCACGGTTTCGTCATCGCCGGAGGTCAGCACGGCGACCGGCGATGGCAGGGCGATTTCGGCGCGTGCCGCCAGTTTTGCCCGCAGCGGTTTCGACAGGTTGGTCATCTCATCGAAATTGGCGGCGTGATGGCGGTACAGCCACGCCCAAACCTGTTTGGCGCGGAAAGCAGGCTCGCCCATTTCCGCCAGCATTGCGGTGAGGTCGGGTTTATTTAAATCGAGTAAGTTTTGTTTCGTCATGATGTATCTTTCACAAAAAAGAAAACGCCACTGAATCCACGCGGCGTCGAATATCGAAAAAAAGTATACCTTTTTTCGCATCGACCGTCAACTTTTTACATTTTCGCCACATTTTTTACATTTTTAATACGCAATCCTTACAAATTTGTGAAATAATCAGATTGCTTCGCAAGACAATTCGCATACGTAAAGAATTATTTGCGCTGTCGGCTTTTGCGTCGGTATCGATCAGGGTGGCGAAACGTCTTAATAAGTATATGGCAGTCCGGAATACCTAAAAATTTTTAGAAGGAGGCTTTGCATGCTGAAGAAATCACACGCAAAAACAAAACGGGTGATGCTGGTTGTATTTTTAGTGCTGGTGCTGGCGATTATCGGCAGTACGCTGGCGCTGGCGATGGCGACCGGCGGCACCATCAGCGGGACGGTGACAACGCCACCCGGTTACCCCCTGCCAAACGGAACGGTGGTGAAAATATTCCACGCCGGTTCCGATACGATGATGGGGCAGGCGACGGTAAATGTGAGCGATGGCTCGTTCAGCATCGGTCCGGTGGGGAATGGGCTGTACGTGCTGAAAGCCGTACCGCCCGCGTCGTCCGGGTTGACGCAATCGCACTTGAAACCCGTCTCCGTGCTCGGCAGCGCGGTGACGAGTGTTTCATTGGCGCTGACCCAACCACAAATCACCGGCACGGTTTTCGCCCCCGACGGAACCACGCCCGTTACGGCAACGGTGAAGGTTTACGCGGGCGGGCACACCGTGCTGCAAGCGGTTTTCGCGCCGGGCGGCACTTTTGCCATCGGCGGATTACCCCTCGGCAGTTACGCTTTGGTGGCGTTCCCGGAAACGGATGTCCCGTATTGGCAATCCGACCCCGTTCCGGCGCTGGTGGGTGGTTGTCTGACCTGCACCCTCACCCTGACCGATGCGCAGTTGTGGGGATGGGCAAAAGATTCGCTTGGCAACCCCGTTCGCAATGTGGCGGTGGTGGCGGTGCAAAATGCCCCGTCGGGCACGCCCATTGCCAGCGCAACCGACCGTACCAGCGCCAGTGGCTTCTGGGCGCTCGGCGGGTTGCCGAACGGCGATTACCGTCTGGGAGCAGTCCCATCGTTTGACCGCCACGATTTGGTTCCCCCTGCCGTGCAGACGGTGACCATTCCGAGCGGCAGCAATCCGTTCACCCTCACTTTCGGCAGCAGCGAAAAAACGGTTTCCGGCGCGGTGATGGTGCAACAGGCGGGCAGCGCCGGGCTTCCGGTGCAAAATGCGCTCGTGATGGCGCACCGAGTTGACCGGCGCGGGGAAGCGCGGGCGTTCACGGATGCGAGCGGGCAATATCAAATGCAACTGTCATCCGGTTTGTGGGCGATGACCGTCAAGCCCATCAGCACCACTGTGCCCGCCGATTGGGTTTTCAACAAGCCCCCCCAATTGGTGTATTTCAAATTCGACACATCTACCGAAAATAAAACCCAGAACTTTGAGGTTCTTTCCGCCGACGCGAGTGTCATCGGGTCGGTGGCGTTGCCGGGCGGTACGGTCATTTTCCCCGGCGACCCCATCACGGTGACGGTTGCCATCTTCAATAACGAAGGTATCGGGCGGCGCACGGAGGTTCAGCCCGGCGAGGCGTTCACCATCACCCTGCCCAGCGGCGGGTATAAAGTGGTGGTGCATTCGCAGAATCCGCAGTATATGGGACCGACCATCGACCCCATTTTTGTGGAACCGAACAGCACCTTCGATTTGGGGGTAATTACGTTGGTGGCGAAAGATGCGGTCATCACCGGCACAGTGACGGATGGAACGGTCGGCGT
>JAJRSQ010000033.1 GCA_024278725.1 Chloroflexota bacterium | reverse complement strand
GCCTGAATGCGCGCCACCCGTTCCGCCGTGCGGAGGAAGAGCGCCAGCAGTTGCTCCCGTTTTTCGCTGCTCCAATCGTCATAGATGGCATCGGGCAGGTAATCGGCGCGGTACATCGCCAGCGCGCGCCGATAATGGGGCAAACTTTCATCGGGGGCGACGGCATACCGCTCATCGCCGCATTCAATGTGCCGAATGAAATCATCCGCGTCGAGCCGGATGTCGGCGTGGGGGTGCAATCCGTAGGCGTCACCATCGCGGACGATGAACGCAGAGGGGGCACGCTGCGGTTTGTTCGGTTCCAGCACCCGGTTCAGCGTACTGAGCGCCACTTTAAAGTCGCGGCGGGCTTTTTCCGGCGACAAATCGAACCAAAGGGTTTCGATGATGCGGTCGCGGCTGAGCAGGGTGTGTCGGTGGGTGATGAAGAGTTGAAAGAGCCGGCGCGATTTTTTGCGCTGCCATGCCTGCGGCGGCAACGGGGTGTCGCCCAGCGAAACGGCGAAATGCCCCAGCGTTTCCACGCGCAATTGGTAGCCGGGGTGACGTTCCACCTGCGCCATCCCCAGCGATTCGAGGATGCGGCGGGTATATTCCCGATGTTCGGATTGCTGTTTTGCTCGCAACAGCAGCGGCATCAACCGTTTGGGGTCCGGGGGACTGAGGAAGGTTCGGCGGGCGAAAAGAAAATCGTATTGATGTTTCTGCGCCAATTGCAAAAGTTGGTTCGCGGCAAGGGTAAGCCGGTCGGTATCCTGCATCTGATGCCATACCAACCCCCGCCACAGATGCACCAAACTTTCGCCATACGGGTCACTGCATTCCCGCAGCGAATTTCCCGCCTGATTGAGCCACATCAACGCCGCATCCACCTCTTCCGCCAGCGCATATCCCGCGCCCATCGTGAGCCGGATGTACCCTTCCAACCACTCATCGCCCGCTTCCCGCACGATGGCAATCCCCTGTTCGGCGAAATTGCGCGCAGTGTCGGTATCGCCCTGAAAACCGTATGCCTGACACAACCCCCAAAACGCCTCCGGCTTCAAACGGGGAACCATCAACGTGTCGCTGATGGCGAGCGCCTGCTCGTAAAATTCGATGGCGCGCCGGTAGCCGGCGGTGTTTTTTTCCAGCAGATGGGCGTGCCCCCGGCGCATATAGCCCACCGCAGTGATGAAGGGCGCGTTGAGCATTTCGCCGCGCTGCGTGCCCTGCACCGCGTATTCCAGCGCGTCGGCGGCGTTGCCCAAAAAAGATGCCACCAGCGACAACAGCAACAGCGTTTCGCGGTGTCCGCGCGGGCGCAGCACGGGCGTTTTCTGCTCGCGCGAAAGTTGGCGCTGCAACCGATGCTGCGCCTCCTGCAATCGTCCGGTGCGGAGCAGAACACGCGCGGTCAACTCAATGGGGCGCGGCGTTTCGATTTCCAGCGCCTGCGCCTGTGTGCGGAATCGTTCCGCATCCGCCAACTGCCCCAAATTCAGCATATTTTCCGCCAGCAAATTCAACAAACGGGTGCGCCCCGCTTGGTCATCCTCCGAATCGGTCAGTCGGAGCGCCGCTTCCAGCACTTTTTCGGCTTGCGCGGGATTCACCGTGTCCAGATACACCCGCGCCTGCCCGCGCAACGCCCGCCCGATGCCGCGAATGTCGTCCCGTTGGCGCGACAGGGTTTCCGCCCGGCGATACCATTCCAAGGCGGCATCGAATTGGCTGTGCAAGCGGGCAATATCGCCCCGGTAGATGAGCAGCGGCGGATGGTTGGCGATGACCGATTCGGGGATGAGCGCCATCCATTGGGTGAGGGCGTCCAATCGCCCCGACCAAACCATCGTGCGCCCGAAATCCGCCAGTTTTTCGGCGGCGGCTTCAAAAGCGCCCGCCTGCAAAAGGTGATGGATAGCGCCTTCATCATCGCCCTGTTGCGCGCAACATGCGGCGGCTCGGCGGTGGAGCGCCTGCGCCATTTGCGGCGCCAATCGGTGTTTCAATAAATTGTGGAACAACGGATGATAGCGCAACATACCATTCCCCAAATTCACAATGAACACCCCATCATCCACCAATTGTTTCAAAATGATGGCGCTATCGCTGGCGGCGCGGAGACAATCGCACTGTTGCGCGGTCATCTGCCGCAGGACGGCGGTGGTCAGCAAAAATTCCTGGATTTCGGGGGGTTGCTGCTGCAAAATATTCTGCGCCAGATACGCGAAAATATCCTGATTCGGGGCGGAAAGTTGGGTCAGAATTTCCGGCACGGTGAGCGCGGGATTGGCTTGCAATCCCTGCCGCACCAATTGCAGCGCAATTGCCCAACCCTGCGTCTCTTTCGCCAGCGCAGTCGTTTCCGCTTCGGTCAGAATGATATTGTGCTGGCGGTTGAAAAGCGCCGCGATTTCCGGCGGGGTGAAGGCTAATTCAGACTGCCCAATTTCCAAAAGCTGGTCGGTCATTTTCCAGTTGATGTGATTGGGGAGGGTGAGCGGCACACGGGTGGAAAGAATGGTGTGCAGGGTGTGCGGCGCGCGCAAAATCAGGCGGTCGATGATTCGGCACACTTCATCATTGTGGCTGAGCGTGTGCGCATCATCCAGCACCAGAAAGATGGCATCGGCGGGGATGTCAGCCAAACTATTGGCGAGCATATCCACAATCGTTTCCCAGAGGGCGCTGCCGTCCCAGTTTTCCAGCAGGGCGGCGGCGGCATCGGACATATGGGGGAATTGCTGCCGAAAACCGACCAGCAGATGGTTGAGGAAGGTGAGCGGGTCGGCGTCTTCCGGGTT
>JAJRSQ010000405.1 GCA_024278725.1 Chloroflexota bacterium | reverse complement strand
GGAATATACTCCCCCGGCAAGAACGAAACTATACCACATCTCGCCCTCTTTCGCAAATCCGTCTCCCCGTTTTTAACACCCCCGGCTCGCCTTTTCGCTTGTTAATCCCGCCGCCTACCGGCGACAACGAGACGCGAGTATACCCCCTTCTATTACATTGTCAAATCCACGATTAATTTTTGAGAGAACCCGATTCACCCGCCGATTCTCCGCAGCTTCGACGTTCCCCGCAGCGCCGCCACCGACTCAATCCCCGCCGCAAACATGGCAATCCGCAGCGTCGATTCCGCCACCGCCACTTCCGCCAGCACCGCCTCGGTGGAATAGACCGCCGCCCGCAAAAAAGGACCCGCCATACCACCCAATTGCGCGCCGAGCGCGATGGCTTTGGCGATATCCAGCCCCGACCGCAACCCGCCACTGGCGATGACCGGCACGTCGGGCGCACCGGCGCGCGCCGCGAGAATCGCTTCGGCGGTGGGAATGCCCCAGTCCACAAAAGTTGCCGCCACCCGCCGGTGATGCTCGGTGGGGGCGCGATACATCTCCACCTGCGACCACGATGTCCCCCCCGCCCCCGCCACGTCGATTGCCGCTACACCGCACGCCGCCAACCGGCGCGCATTCCCCTCTGAAAATCCCCACCCGACTTCCTTGGCGATGACCGGCACATCCAACGCTGAACATACCGCCTCGACCCGCGCCAGCAATCCCCCAAAATTGGTGTCACCTTCCGGCTGCACCGCTTCCTGCAAAGCATTGAAATGCAGGATGAGCGCGTCCGCTTCAACCATGTCCACCGCCCGACGGCAGGCGTCCACCCCGTACCCGTAGTTGAGCTGCACCGCGCCCAAATTGGCGAAGATTGGCGCGCGCGGTGCGTAGCGTCGAATCTCAAACGTGTCTGCCAGCGCGGGGTCTTCAATTGCCGCCCGTTGACTCCCCACGCCCATCGCAATGCCCGCCGCTTCCGCCGCTTCCGCCAACCGCCGGTTGATGAGCGACGCTTCGCCTGTGCCCCCCGTCATCGAAGAGATGAGCAGGGGCACGCGCAGCGATTTTCCCAAAAATTCGGTAGTGGTGTCCACCGCCGCCAAATCCAATTCCGGCACGGCGTTATGTTCAAACCGATAATGCTCCAGCCCGGTGGTCAACGTGGCGAAATTCACATCCTCTTCCAGATTGATGCGGATATGGTCGGCTTTTCGTTGTTCATGCATGATGTTTCCTCCACCGGAGATGGTACAGCTTGCGTCGAAATTCGTCAATCGGCGCGCGCGGTTGTTTGCTGTTTTTATGGCGATATGATAGCATGTTTTGTATGAGCCTGACCATTTTTGCTATTGTGCTGCTCGGCTGGTTGACCGCCGTGTTCATCAATCATATCGCTTCGGTTTTGCCACTGAAAGAAACGCTGCGGCAGACACCCTTTTGCACCCGCCGCTTGAACTTCGACGGGACGGAAGCCGTGTCCACCGCCAAGTGGGGGGAAGATTCCACCCAGCCTGTTGAAGTTTGCCACGCCCCCCGCCCCGTCATCGCGTGGAGCGGACTGCTGGCGACCCTCACCGGCAATCGTCACTGCGCCGCTTGCGGCAAACCCGTCGGCGGGCGGCTGGTGGTGGTGGAACTGCTTTTCCCCATCCTGTTGCTGGTGCTGTACCGCCAATTCGGGCTGACACCGTATTTTGGATGGGTGGCGCTCTACACCGTCATTCTGACCATTCTATTCATCACCGATTTGGAACACCGGCTCATCCAGCATGTGGTGATTTTCCCCGCCATTCTGCTCGCGCTGGCGGGCAGTCCGTTTTCGCCCGTCTTCACATGGAAGCTCGCCATTCTGGGCGGAGCGCTCGGCTTCGTGGTTTTCTATCTGATTGCGCTGCTCGCGCGCGGCGCAATGGGCGAAGGGGACGTGACCCTTTCCGCCTTTTTGGGGTTGATTATCGGCTTTCCGAACATCACGCTGGCGCTGCTGTACGGCATTTTGCTCGGCGGCGCAGTGTCCATCATTTTGCTGATAACCCGCCGGGCAACAATGAAAACGTTCATCCCTTATGGACCTTTTTTGATTTTGGCGGGCTGGGTGGTGATGGTGTGGAATGAACCGTTGATGGCGGCGATTTTTGGAAATTAGGGATTGGTGATTGGCTCAATCTCTAATCGTTTTGGAGGTACGATGGAAAAAGTGCAAGCGCGCGTGCTCATCGAAGGGCGGGTGCAGGGCGTGAGCTTCCGCTATTACACCCAACTGAAGGCGCACGAGTTGGGTATCACCGGCTGGGTGCGCAATTTGTCCGGCGGCAGGCAGGTGGAAGCGGTCTTCGTCGGGGAAAAGGACGCCGTTGAAAAAATGCTGGCGTGGTGCGAGCGCGGCTCACCGCACGCGCGGGTCGATTCGGTGAGGGTAGAGTATCAATCGCCGAGTGAGTTTCACGGTTTCAATATTCGATATTAGAGATTGGAGATTGGAAAATGGTAATTGGTCTAATCTCTAATCTCCAATTCACCATTCACCATTCACCGAAGGTAAATTATGGCAAAACGAGGCACACTTTCAACCAAAATCCCGGCGGCAGATTTGACCCAAGCGCTGTACCAAGCCGCCAGCACCATGCAATCGCTCAACCGGCGGGTGATGACGGCGGAAATTCTGCTGCACACTTTCCTCAAAATGCCCGATACCGCCGCGCATCAGATTTTGCGGCGGCTGGCAAACCAGCGGGGCATCAACTGGAAATCGTTTGAGGAAAAAGTCGCCCGCGCCGCCGCCGACCGGATGACGGTGGATGTGAACTTCGATTTTGAGACGGACGGCAATCAGCGCGTGCCGCTGGGCGACGACATCCTGTACCTGATTGACGAAGGGTACACCCTGGCGCAAGCCCGCAACGAAATGCGCTGCGGCACGGAGCACGTGCTGGCGATGATGCCGGAACGCCGCGTCAGCGTCAGCCGCCTGCTCACCGATGCCGGCATCACCGTTTCGGCGGTGATGGATTTGCTCCCCGACCCCACCCTTTCCCCCCATGCCGCCACCCGCGACCACGTGGCGCTGGCGAAAAACGGGCGGATGGCGCCGGTTTATTTTCGAGATAAATTATTGAATGAGCTGGTCAGCCTGTTGAGCATGGCGCACAACCGGCACACTATTTTGGTGGGCGCAACCGGCGTGGGCAAACGGGCGATGGTCTACAGCCTCGCCCAACTCATCGCCGATGGAAAAGGTCCCGTCGGGCTGAAATCGGTCATCGAAATGGATGAGCAGGCGCTGCTGGACAATTCGCTGAAAACGGTGCGCGGCGGCTTGCGGCAGGCGCAAGGGGGCATCCTTTTCGTGCCGAATATCGCGCGCTTTTTTGGCGGCTTCCGCGCCGAATTCCCCGAAAAAGCGGGCGTCGAGCTGCAAAAAGCCTTTTTCGGCAACGATGTGGTCATCATCGGCACGGCAACGCCGGGGCGGTTCGATGACCGGCTGGCGGGCAACGCCACCATCGTCCAAAACAGCACCCGTTTTACCATCCCCCCCACCGATGAAGCGGAAACCACGGAGGTTCTGCGCGCGCTCATCCCCCGCTTCCAGACAGATTATCAGCTAAAAATTGCGCCGGAAAGTCTGCCGGAAGTTTCGCGGCTGGCAAAACGGTATCTGACCGAAAACCCGCTCCCCGGCGCGGCGGTACATCTGCTGCACCGCGCCTGCGCCCTGCTGAATATGAGCGCGCACGGGCAACCGGTGGACAACATCCCCGCCGACCGCACCCTCAACCCGGAAGACGTGATGGTTGCCGTGAGCATGCTCACCGGCATTCCCGTTTCCAGCATGGGCGCGGATGAGCGCAACCGCTACGCCCAAATGGTGGAACATCTGCACAAACGCATCATCGGGCAAAATGAAGCGGTGCTGGCGCTGAGCCGCGCGGTGAAAATGGCGCGCGTCGGGCTGAAAGACCCCAAACGTCCCATCGGCTCATTTCTGTTTTTGGGTCCCACCGGCGTGGGCAAAAGCGAATTGGCGAAGGCGCTGGCGGAATTTATGTTCGGCACGGAAGACGCGCTCATCACCCTGGATATGAGCGAATATATGGACGAAAGCTCGGTAAACCGGCTCATCGGCTCGCCGCCGGGGTATGTGGGATATTCTTCCGGCGGGCAGTTGACCGACGCGGTGAAAGCGCGCCCGTACAGCGTGGTGCTGTTCGATGAGGTGGAAAAAGCTGCACTGAAAGTGTTCGACCTGCTGCTGCAAATTATGGATGAAGGGCGGCTGACCAGCGGGAAGGGCGAAACGGTCAGCTTCCGCGAAACGGTCATTCTGATGACCAGCAACATCGGCGGGAAATTTCTGGCGAACCCCGAACTTTCGGAGACTGCCGCCCGCGCCGAAACCGACCGCGCCCTGAAAGAGCATTTTCGCCCGGAATTTCTCAACCGGCTGGATGACATCATCTATTTCCATTCCCTTTCCGCCGAGGATTTGCGTCAAATTTTGGATTTGATGCTCAAAAAGGAATTGAAACGGCTGGCGGCGCAGAACATTTCGCTGGAAATCACCACCGCCGCCAAAACATGGCTGCTGGCGCAGAACGACCATCCCGAATGGGGTGCGCGTCCCCTGCGGCGGCTCATTCAGGAATACATCCGCAGCCCGATGGCGGACTTCCTGCTGGAAAACAACCCGCAGGCGGGCGTCACCCTCCGCGTGGATGCGGGAGACAGCGGGCTAAAGTTTTCCGCAAAATAACCGATATCGACAATGCCGGTGATGACGACACCAAAGATTGACGGCTGATACCACTTTCCGCCCTGCTCCAAACGCGAGCGCACCAACCGTCATGCGCGTTTTGTGTTTCCCGACAATCGGGGTATCTACCGGCTTCACCACCTGCAATTCGCCGCCAACGGGGTGACGGTGCTGTGAGGCAGAGAACAGTGAAGAGTGAAGAGTGAAGAGTGAAAACCCATTATTCACTCTTCACTATTTTTTTCGCTGTTTTCACACTGGCGATAAGCAATCGCAACAATTCATTAACATCGGGGGCGAGACTTCCATACATTTTTTCGGTAATGTAGCCACTATCTTTCAACAACGAAAGCCAATAATCGGTTTCATTTGCTTCTTTCAGCGCAATTGTCAATTTGTGAATAAAATCCGTTTTTGATTGCCCGAATTCAGCTTCCCGAACCAACGCGCCGATAGCCGTCCCGGAACGCAAAACTTGTTTACTCAACACAAATTCTTTCTGCTCATTGGCTAAGTATTTCTGTAATTTAACAATCCGCAATGCAAACGCATAACTTTTATCTTTCAGAACACTTTTGCCCATAAGAAACTCTCTTCAACACTCTTCACTCTTCACTCTTCACTCTTCGTTATTCACTCTTCACTTTTCACTATCTCCTTCGCCTCGTCCCACAGCGATTTCCATACCGCCGGTTGAAGTTCCTGCAACACCAACCCCCGCTCGTGCGCGAGTCTTTCCACCCATTTGAAGCGCGCCGTGAACCGCCGGTTACTCCCCCGCAGCGCACTTTCGGGGTCAATCTTCATCTTTCGCGCCAAATTGACCACCACAAACAGAAAATCGCCCACCTCCGACTCAATATCGGCGTGATTGTCCGCTTCGGCAATTTCGCGCGCTTCTTCCACCAACTTCTCCAAAACCCCTTCGATGGTCTGCCATTCAAACCCGAGTTCCACCGCTTTCTGAGAAATATTCAACGCCTGCGACAACGCGGGGAGCGTCGGGGGCACGCCATCCAACGCCGATGCGGGCGCATCGTCCGCGCCGTTGCCGTTTTCCGCCTTTTCCCGCGCCTTGATTGCCGCCCAATTCACCGTCACTTCCTCCGCACTGTTCACCGACACATCGCCGAAAACGTGCGGGTGGCGGCGAACAATCTTCGCATCAATGTACCGAATCACATCCGCCATCCGAAACTCATCCGCCTCACTGCCGATTTGCGCGTGCAGCAAAATTTGCAGCAGCACATCCCCCAGTTCCTCCGCCAGCGCGGGCATATCGTCCGCATCCAGCGCCGCCAACGCCTCGTGCGTCTCTTCCAGCAGATACGGGCGCAAACTCTGGTGCGTCTGTTTTTTATCCCACGGACAACCGCTCGGCGCGCGCAAATGGGCAATCGTTTCCTGAAACTTGGTCAGCCCCAACGTCTCTTTTTGGGGCGGAAGGAAAATCGCCGTCGCCGCCTCATCCCACCCCGCCAGCGAACCCGCCTGCACGCCATTCGCGGTGACGGATTGCAGAGCGGCATCGGCGGGATACATCGTTCCCAGTGCGCGGCGCAGCGGCGCAACCAAATCGGGGTGATAAATGCCCGTGATGAGCGTAGGTCGGTGCGGTTCCAGCGGGGGATGGTGGAAACTGCACGCGAGGGTTGCATCCAGAATTTGCAGCCCGGCGGCGGGCGAAAGCCGCAGCGCGTTCAGCGTGCGGGAAAGCTCGTCGGGCGCGGAAATGAGTTTCACCGCCACACCCCGTTCCGCCGCCAGCGATTCAATCACCGG
>JAJRSQ010000404.1 GCA_024278725.1 Chloroflexota bacterium | reverse complement strand
GCACGCTGCAGCGTGCCCCTACAACGCCACCGATTTTCGTTAAAACCGGAAGAAAATGCGTAAGAGCGGCTCGCAAATCGCCCCTGCGGCGTGAAATCATGAAAACCGGCAACCTTAAAATTTACTTTGCAACAGCCGTGGGACTTGAGACTTTGGACTTGAGACTTGAAACCTGAATCCCCGCTTTTTCAGCGGCGGTACGGGCGCGGCAAAAAGCCGTGTTTGAAGAGCCAGTTTTCCAACTGTTTGTTGTTGGGCGCGGTGATGAGCGCTCCCCGGTCAACGCCGCGCACCGACTGATTGCCCGGCAGGGGATGCGGCGGTTCAATCGGGTCGGTGCTGTTTGGCGCGGCGGCAACCAGCGTGGGGACGTTCACCTGCCCCACCAACGCCCGCACGCGCTCAACGGCATCGGGGTTATCGTCAATGCAGATTTCCTGAAATGGGATTTTGTATCGCCGCAACACATCTCTGGCAAGCGCCATAAATGGATTGTACTGCGATGTGCCATACAAAATCAGCGTTTTAACGACCGTTTCCATTCTGTACAACTGTCTCCATCACGTCCATGTACTTTTTCAATACCGACACCAATTGCTGCTGAACCGGAACATCCAAATGCGCCAGCACATTCGCCACATGCCGTTGCCGCAAATCAAAGACGTGTTCCAACTTTTCCCGACCCTCGTCCGTCAGGCGTACCATCACCTGCCGCCGGTCATCCGGGGGGCGGAAGCGTTCCACCAGCCCCCGTTCCACCAGCCGGTCAATGATGCCGGTCACGGTCGCCGAAACCTGATTCGTCTCTTCGGCGAGCAAGCCCATCGTGCAAGCGGGTTCTGTGCGGCGAATTGCCAGCAGGGTGTGAAATTGCGGATACGTCAGTTGATGCACACTCAACTCGCGGGCGCAACGGCGATATTCCGCCCATACAATTTTCGTCATCCATTTTTCCAGCAATACCGCCGTTTCATCCACCGGCATTGCAACATCACCCGTCATGCGCTATCCTTAAAGTGCCCGTCCAATTTGGGTGCGACGGCGCAGGTTTTTGTATCTGTGTCATCTGCGATTACAATAAAAATTGTAGCCCGCGATATGGGGCATGTCAAACCGGCGCTATTTCATCCATCTGGGGGAGGAATATTGTGACCCATCAACTCAAAATCATCCTGTCCGATTTACACATCGGTCCCGGCGACGGCGACGCGGAAAACCCGCTGGAAGACTTCACCGCCGATGACGATTTCGCGCGCTTGCTGGCGGACATCGCTGCCGAAAGCGAAACCGACACCAAAGCAGCGGAACTCATCATCAACGGCGATTTTGTGGAATTCCTGCAAATCCCCGCCGTGGATAAATTCGACCCGCGCGCCATCTATTCCCCCGCCATGTACCGCGACACGTCCGCCGCCGCTTCGGTGAAACAGTTGAAAATTGTCATTGACCGCCATCCGAAAATCTTTGCCGCGCTGGCGGATTTTCTGCGCCCCGACCCGCCCATGCGCCGCGTCACCATCCTGAACGGGAATCACGACGCCAATTTCTACTGGGCGGATGTGCAAAACCTCCTGCGCGACACCATCGGCGCGAAGGGACACCGGCGCAACTGTCTGCAATTCGCCACCACTTTCATCAACCGCGACGGCATTTGGGTGGAGCACGGCAACCAGCGCACGGAAAAGGTCAACCGTTTCCCCGATTTCGACCATCCCACCGACCCCGGCGACCCCACCCGGCTGTATCTGCCCCCCGGCTCGGAATTCGTCATCAGCTATTTCAACGTGGCGGAACGGGAAGCGTGGTGGCTCGACAACGTCAAGCCGTTCACCAGCCTCATCTGGTTTGCCCTCAAATGGGATTTCGATTTGGCGGCAGAGCTGTTGCTGGGATTTTTGGCGCACAGTCCGGGCTTGCTGGCGGGCAGTTTTGCCGTGGGAACGGAAGATGCCGGCGCGCCGAATCTCATTTCGCAATTGGAAGATGACGCCCAACGCAGCGATCTGGCGGCGCGATATGCCGCCGAACCCGCCGTTCGCCGCGACATCCACCGGCAGATTGCGGCGCTGCTGCAACCCTTCGGCACGCCCCAGCCCGCCCGCGCCTTCGCCGTGACGGAAGTGGGCGACAACCCGCTCAAAATGGCAGCCGCCGAACAGAACGCCGCGCGCGGGGTGCTGTCCTCCGCCGCCGATGCCATCATCAAACAAGGCAAAGCGAAAGCCGTCTTTTTCGGGCACACCCACCACACCGTCTTTGAGGAAATCGGGGCGGACGGGTATTATATCAACACCGGCTCATGGCTGTGGAGCGAAGATATGAGCGACGCCGACAGCGAGGCGTGGATGCGTCTGTTCACCCAACCGGAGGCGTTCACCGCGTCGCGCCGGTTGCCGTATGCCCGCGTGGATTATGACGATGACGGCAATCCGCGCCCGCAACTGCTCGACTATTCCGGGCAGGGATTCCCCGCGCCGGAAACTCGGCGGCTCGGCTTTTTTGAACGATTGCAACAGTGGATTTTCCGCCTTTTCGGCGCGGCGTAAAATTGGTTATTGGTTAATTGGCGATTAGTCATTTGTTCATTCACAACTCACAACTCGTAGCTCACAACTCATTATGACCCTTGAATTCCGACAAATTTCACCGCAAATTGAAAAAATGGGGGCAGACATCGCCACCCGCACCGGCAAACACGGCGATTTGCTGTCGGTGGCGCGCCAACTGCTGCACACCCACGCCACCGATTTCGGCTTCCTGCACGAGCAAATCACCGCCGCCGAAAAAGCCTCGGAGGGGAAACGCTTCAGTTGGCTCGGCGCCGCGCCCACCGATGAACCGCTGGACGCCACGTTTCCGCCGCCGCCCGCGCCCGCCCGCGCCACCATCCTCGCCAGCGACGGCTCGCAAATCCACCCCGACCAACACGCCATCGCCCTCTTTTATCTGGTGAATGTCGGCATCATCGTCTACCGGCACGGCTCGGCGCGCGCGCCCGCCGTCAACACTGAATCGCAACTTTTTTATAAAGAGGATGACCTGTTCACCGAACAGGGGCTGCTCGTTTCCGGCAGTGTGGTCAATGCCAAACGGGATGTGGCGGAAGTGGATATTCTGGCGCGATACGCGCGCGCATACCCCACCAATGAGCCGGTCATCGCGCTGATTGACGGGCAATTGTCGCTGCATATGATGGAACTTTCGAGCAGAGAGCAGGCGCAATACCGGAAAGATTATCTGGGCAGTCTGGACGCCCTGCGCGACCACGGGGCGACGATTGCGGCATACATCGACCGTCCCCGCAGCGGATTCGTGCTGTCGCTGCTGCACATCGCCGCGCTGGAAACCGCAAACATCACCGAGGACACTATGCGCCACAACCCCTTCATCCCGCTCACCGACGCGCAACTTTTCGGCGAATTACCCGCCGGACACCGCACCGCCGTCTTCCGTCAGCGTTCAAAAGCCAACGCCGATTACGCCAAAGCGGGACACGCCATCCACTTTTTTTATCTGAACACCGGCGCCGCCGACGCGCCCAACGTGGTGCGGGTGGAAATCCCCGAATGGGTCGCCACAAACGCAGAACGCCTGAACACCCTGCACGCCCTGTTGCTGAAACAAGCCGCCATCACCGGCGGATACCCGTATGTGCTCGCCCGCGCGCATGAACTCGCCATCATCCCCCCCGCCGAACGCGAAGCGCTGGACATGCAACTCGCCATCGCCCTGCGCAAAGCGGGTGTGGCGAATACCGGCGTCTCGCTGAAACAGGCGAATAAGAATGCGTTGTTTGAAAGCCGATAGCTGACAGCCGATAGCTATCAATTTGAAAGGAACACAAATCTATGCCATCCATCGCTATTGGACACGTTTTACGCGCCAGCACCACCGGCTTTGTGGTGGGCTGCAAAATCATGAAAGATGAAACGCCGCAATTCGGCGCATTTGTGAAAGTTGCCGTCACCGAACAGACCCACATCATCGGGCTGATATACGATGTCACCGTGCGCGACGACCCCTCGGTGCGACAGTTGATTCTTTCCGGCACGCTGGAAGCGGAAACCATCCTCGACCAGCGGGAAAACCGACTCGTCCCCATTGAAATTAGCGTGCTGATTGTCGGGTTTCAGCGCGGCGAGCAGTTTGTGCAAGCATTGCCGCCCCAGCCGCCCATCAGTTTGGAAGTGCTGACACCCTGCACCATTGATGAAACCGTCGCCTTCACCGAGCAGTTGGACTTCCTGCGGCTGATTTTCACCGCCCCGCACATCCCCGCCGACGATTTGGCGGTGGCGTGTCTCTCCCGCGCGGCGGAACTCCGCGCGCCGGAGATTCGGCGGCAATATCTGGTCAGCGCCGGGCGGCACATCGCCCGCCTCCTCTTCGATGATATGCTGCGACTCGATTCGATTTTACAGCAGTTGAAACATTTCGCGCGGGGTTAAACGGATGCCATCTCGTGAAAATTGACCACTGAAACTTCACTGGGCAAAGCTTTCAGTTTGTTCAATAAATCAACCACTTGGTCAGTCACGTTGCCTGCCATAAATGATTCACGGCAATCAGCGCAAATTTCCGCGGGGACTTCTTTCACAATTACAATGGTATTTTCAAAAATAAACGGGATTGTGGCTAATCCACGTTGCAGTGTGCCACCACACACCGGACAGATACTATTTTCGGGTTCGCCAATCATCATTCCACCTCTCGCCGGAAGGGATATACACAGTCACAATCAGTAATCTGTCGTTGGTCATATCAATTGCAATGACACAATG
>JAJRSQ010000403.1 GCA_024278725.1 Chloroflexota bacterium | reverse complement strand
GTTTTTTGGCGGGCTTCTTCGGTATCTTCCACAATATAATCGGCAATGCCTTTCACCAGCGCATATTCCATCCGTTTTTCCACCGGCAGCGAGCGCCACGCTTTGTCCGCCACCTGCTTCTCTTTCCCCTGCCCTTTCACCGTTTCGGCAAATGCCACCAGCCGCTCGGTGGCGTCGGGGCGGCGGTTGAAGAGCACATCTTCCACCCGTTCCAGCAAATCTTTGGGGATGTCGTCATACACGGCGAGTTGCCCCGCGTTCACAATCGCCATATCCAGCCCGGCTTGGATGGCGTGATAAAGGAAGGCGGCGTGCATCGCTTCGCGCACCACGTTATTCCCCCGAAACGCGAAGGAAACGTTGCTCAATCCGCCGCTCACCTTCGCGTGGGGCAATGTTTTTTTGATGATGCGGGTGGCTTCGATGAAGTTGATGGCGTAATCGGCATGCTCTTCAATCCCCGTGCCAACGGTGAGAATATTGGGGTCGAAAATGATGTCTTCGGGTGGAAAACCGATGTCGTCCACCAGAATCCGGTAGGCGCGGGTGCAGATTTTCACCTTCTGCTCAATGGTGGTCGCCTGCCCCTGCTCGTCGAATGCCATCACGATGACCGCCGCGCCATAGCGTCTGATTTTCCGCGCGCGTTCCCTGAATGCGTCCTCCCCTTCCTTTAAACTGATGGAGTTGACGACTGCCTTCCCCTGCACGCATTTCAACCCGGCTTCGATGACTTCCCATTTGGAGGAATCAATCACCACCGGCACGCGGGCGATGTCCGGTTCGGCGGCAACCAGATTGAGGAAGCGGGTCATACACGCCACCCCGTCGAGCATGCCGTCATCGAAATTCACATCAATCATCTGCGCGCCGTTTTCCACCTGTTGGGCGGCTACGCGCAGGGCTTCATCGTAATTTTCTTCGTGGATGAGCCGCCGAAAACGCGCCGACCCCGCCACGTTGGTGCGCTCGCCGATGTTGATGAAATTGCTGAACGGCGTGACCGCCAGCGGCTCCAGCCCGCTGAAGCGCGTTTCAGGGATGTGTGCCGGCACGGGACGCGGCTGAAACTGTTCCACCGCCTCGGCGATGGCGCGGATGTGGTCGGGGGTTGTGCCGCAGCACCCGCCGACGATGTTCACGAATCCGCTTTGGGCGAAATCGCGCAACTGCTCGGCGATTTCCTCCGGCGTTTGGTCGTATTCGCCGAATTCGTTGGGCAGCCCGGCATTGGGATAGCAGGAAACGCGGGTGTCGGCGACATTCGCCAGCGTTTCCAGATAGGGGCGCATCTCCGCCGCACCGAGCGCGCAATTCAGCCCCACGCTGAACGGGCGGGCGTGCATCACCGAGTTCCAGAAAGCTTCGGTGGTCTGCCCGGAGAGGGTGCGCCCGCTGGCATCGGTGATGGTGCCGGAAATCATCACCGGCACGGTTTTGCCCAATTCTTCAAACAGTTCATCCACCCCGAAAAAAGCGGCTTTGCTGTTCAAGGTGTCAAAAATCGTTTCGATGAGCAACAGGTCAACCCCGCCATCCAGCAATCCCCGTGCCTGCTCTTTGTACGCCTCTTTCAGGGCATCGAAGGTGACATTGCGCGCGCCGGGGTCGTTCACGTCCGGCGAAAGGGACGCGGTTTTGTTGGTCGGTCCCATCGAACCGGCGACGAATCGGGGTTTGTGCGGCGTTTTGGCGGTGAATTCATCGGCGGCAGCGCGCGCGAGCCGGGCGGCGGCGACATTCATCTCATACACCACGGCTTCCATCCCGTAATCCGCCTGTGAAATGGCAGTGGCGTTGAAGGTGTTGGTATCCAGAATATCCGCGCCCGCCGCGAGATATTCGCGGTGAATCTCGGCGATGATGTGCGGCTGGGAGAGCGACAGCAAATCGTTGTTGCCCTTTTGCGGCATCGGGTGGTCTTTGAAACGCTCGCCGCGATAATCGGCTTCGGAAAGATTGTATCGCTGAATCATCGTGCCCATCGCGCCGTCCATAATTAAAATGCGCTCGGTCACCAATTGGGAAATGGAAATATCAGTCATAAAATTCACTCCTAATGCACAAAAAGCCTCACAGGGTTGTGAGGCTTTTGCATGATACAAAGCCGGATTGCTTTTGTCAAAGTAAAATCATCGCTGTTGGGCGGAATTGGGCGGAATGGCGGTCAGGGTCAGATAGCACATCAGCAGAAACGCCGAGAAGAGAATGCTCACCCCGAAGGTGCCGGGGTTGCTGAAGGGATGCGCCAGCCGAAAGACAATATCGGCGAGCACTGCCTTCGGCTGCACCAGCAAATCCCAACTGTTCCAGCGCAAAAATCGCCCCATATACACCCCCAGCCCGCTCAAGCCGAGGGTCATCAGCACGAAGAGCCAGCTTGCCGGTTGCCCCAAAAAACTGCGCACCACATGCTGCATCGCCCGCAGTGAAAAGACCGCCAGAAACAGCCCCGACCATGCAAAGGTTGCCAGCAATCCGATGTCGAACCACATGGGCACGGGGGGGCGGGCGCTGAGATGAAGAAAGTCGGTGATGATATACGGCGCATTGGGGAAGAATGCCAGCCACAAAATGCCCGGCGCGAAGGTCGCCCACCACCGACGGGGATAGCGCTGATGGATGCCCGCCGCCCACAACGCGGCAAGATAGGGTATCCACGCCAAAAATAAGTTCCACACCAAAAAGATGAACGTCCATTGGCGGCTGTACGCCACTCGCGCGGCGAACAGCCCAATCGCCAGCGCCGTCGAAAAGATGACGGGGAAAAGCCCATGTCGGGCAAAAAAAGTTTGGATAGTTTGTAGTTGTTTTCGCACGTGTGTCATTGTCTGTGCCTCCATTTTCGGTGGATGCGCATCTCCGTTTGCCTTTAAACACCCGTCGCAACCAACATGAAACAGTAGCCGCGCGCTCCGAAATTGTCAAACCGGATGCCCCACGCCCGGCAAACAACTGTCCGTCAATTTTACGGAATCAAAAACGGGCGAAAGGGATTCCCTTCGCCCGGCTAAACGGAAGTAAGTGGCGATTATTTCGCCGTGACAGAAACGCGCTTCGGTTTGGACTCTTCGGCTTTCGGCAGCGTCAGAGTCAACACACCATTTTTGAAGACCGCTTCGGCGGCATCGGCGTTGACTTTATCGGGCAAAGTGATGACCCGCTCCACCGATTCCAC
>JAJRSQ010000402.1 GCA_024278725.1 Chloroflexota bacterium | reverse complement strand
TTTTCCAGAAACCGTTTCTGGGTGGCGGTCAGCGGACCGGGGCGTCCGTCCAGCAGCGTTTCGATGAAACCCATCATCAGCGTCAGCGGGGCGTGCAGCTCATGCGACACCGCCGTCAGGAATTCATCCACCATTGTGGCGGTGGCTTGATGCTGCGTTTCCAGCGTGTCCAATTTCGCCTGCAATTGCCGAAAACGAAGGGCATGGTCAATGGATTGTTCCAATTTGCGGCAAATGGGGTCGAGGGCGGCAATCTCCGCGGGGGAAAGCGGCGTGCTTCGCCTGTTCAATATCAATACCCCGTGTTCGGGAAGGGGCAACAGATAACAATACGGCGCGTTGAGCAGTTCCTCCCGCTGCGGGGTCAGTAATGCCAGACTGCGGCGCGTTTGTCCGCGCAATATCCGCCGGGCGCGTTCCACCGCCACGTGGCTTTCCGGCATAGTCGCGGCTGCCTGCGGATGGATGCACACATGCGTCAACCCCGACAGACGGTCGTTGTCCCACTGCGCCAGCATCACCATGCCAAACGAGCAATTGAAGGTGCGGACAATCGCCTGCAACGCCGTACAAACAGTTTTCCGCAAATCCAAACTTGTGCCAACCGCCATGGCAACCGTGTATAGTTCTTCCGCCGACAGAACGGTATCTTCCATGCCGCCTCCGTGAATTTTCAACAGCCCGCGTTTGTATGATACACATTGACAATCAAAATCGCATTAAAATGGCATGTATTTTTCATAAAAAAATGAGTGTTTCTCCGGTGAGCAATTAAAATTTTTGCACAACTAACTTGACGCACCCCACCGATTATGCTATGTTTTGACTTGTGTCTTTGCGCACGCGCATCGAATTTTTTACCGGACTAACTTATGCCTGTCATCAACCCAACCGTAACCCCCGATTTGCTCAACGAATCAACCGGCGGAAATATGGTCAGCCACTTGGGCATCGAATACACCGACATCGGCGCGGATTATCTTTCCGCCAAGATGCCGGTAGACGCGCGCACCAAACAGCCATTCGGGCTATTGCACGGGGGAGCCTCCGCCGCACTGATAGAAACGCTGGGCAGTGTCGCCTCCAGTTTGTGCGTTGACCTTTCCGAACAGATACCCGTCGGCGTGGAAATTAACGCCAACCATCTGCGCTCGGTGACGGATGGATACGTGTTCGGCACGGCAAAAGCCATTCATCTGGGGCGGCGCACACACGTGTGGGATGTGACCATCACCGATGAAGCCGGCAGGCGGGTGTGTGTGGGCAGGCTCACCGTGATGATTATTGACCGAAACCCTGAATAAGCGACCAAAAACGAATGATACCCAATCCAACTTCTGTGTTACCACAAGTGAACACTGCCGTGGCGCCGGATGTTCCGCGCCCGAAACATCTTATTGCCCTGTACCAAGCCGCCATTGATACCGGTTTGCCGGTGGCAATGTGGCAATATCCCCAACGGCGCGGACAATTCGCCGTGGTGGATTTTGGCAATAAAGTGGAACCCACCCGCATCGATTTCACCCACCACGACCCCGGATTCGCCTTTTCCCCGTTCAACAACACGGGCGGCAATGCCACCCTGTTCATCAATGCAACACTATATGTCAACCCGGACGGTTTTCGGTTGCTGCCGACGGCAAATGAATATCCGAACATCAAAAAAGAGTTTTTTGAGCAATACGATGCGCTGATGGCAGCCCCGACGATTAAAACCGGCTGGCGCATTCCGGCGGAATACCGCACCGCCACTTCCGCCTCCCGTGAGGAATTTTGCACACTGGTGGACGATGCCATTTCCTATATAAAGGAAAGCGGCATCAAGAAAATCGTCGCCTCCCGCGCCACAGAAGCGCCACTCCCGCCGGGCTTCAATCCGGTGGTATTATTCGACACCCTTTGCGAGCGGTATCCGCACGCCTTTGTTTCGCTGGTGTCCATTCCCGGCATCGGCACGTGGATTGGCGCCAGCCCGGAATTGTTGCTCAGCCTGCAACCCAATTCACTGAGCACAGTCGCGCTCGCCGGGACGCAAGCCCGCCCCGACAACAAGCCGCTGGAATCGGTGCGCTGGGGGCAAAAAGAAATCGAAGAGCAGGCGCTGGTGAGCGATTATATCCGCGATTTTTTCCACGACATCGGTCTGCGAACCTTCACCACCACCGGACCGCGCACCATTTCCGCCGGAAATGTGGTGCATCTGCAAACGTCATTCACCGTGAAAGACACCGCCACCCATCTGCATCGGCTGGCGAATCAGGTATTGCACCGCCTGCATCCCACATCGGCGGTGTGCGGCATGCCCAAAAACGAAGCGCTATCGTTCATTCTGGAAAAGGAAAAATACAACCGCGCTTTTTACAGCGGCTTTTTGGGACCGGTGCATCTGGAAAATGAGTCCCGGCTATATGTGAATTTGCGCTGTATGCAACTGAAAACCCGCAGCGCGCTGCTGTATGTCGGCGCGGGCATCACCGCCGATTCCAACCCGGAAGCGGAATGGGACGAAACGGTGCTGAAATCGAAGACGCTGCTGTCGGTGCTGTAAGTCTCAAGTCCGAAGTTTCAAGTCTCAAGTCAGACTTTGGACTTTGGACTTTGAACTTTGGACTTGAAACATGAAACCCGAAACCCGAAACCATCTCCCCACCCTTGCCACAATCTGTGCCGCTCACGATGTGCGGCATTTTGTCATCTCGCCCGGCTCGCGCTCCGCGCCGCTGACGATTGCCCTCGCCCGCCACAGCGCCATTTCGGTGCGCATGGTGGTGGATGAACGCGCGGCGGGTTTCATCGCGCTGGGGATGGCGCAACAACTGCGCGCGCCGGTCGGGTTGGTTTGCACCTCCGGCACGGCGGCGCTCAACTTCGCCCCCGCCATCGCCGAAGCCTTCTACCAGCGCATCCCCCTGCTCATCCTCACCGCCGACCGTCCGCCGGAATGGATTGACCAGCAGGACGGGCAGACGCTCCATCAGCAAAATTTGTATGCCCCGCACACGCGCGGCGAATTTCAACTGCCGGTGGATATTTCGCATCCCGATGCCCGTTGGCACGCCGAGCGCATCCTCTCTGAAGCCATCATCCGCGCCCAACACCCCGCGCCGGGTCCCGTGCATCTCAACGTCCCCCTGCGCGAACCGCTCTATCCCGCACCGGGTGAACGCGCCGCGCCATCGCCCCGACCGCACGCCATCCGGCTGACTTCCGCCCAAAAGACCATTTCCCACGCCGAAATGGAACCGCTGCGGAAAAAGTGGCAATCGGCGCGGAAAAAACTGGTGGTGGCGGGGTTGCATCCCCCGGATGAAAAAATAGTGGCGGCGTTGCGCGCCCTCTCCGCCGACCCGACGGTGGCGGTGGTAGCGGACATCGCCGCGAATGTGCCGCCCGATGCGATAACCGCGCCGCACGCCGATATGATTTTCAGCGCCAAAAATGAAGCGACCCGAAAGTCCATCGCCCCCGATTTGGTGGTCAGCATGGGGGGAGCGGTGGTTTCCAAAAGTCTGAAACTCTTTCTGCGCCGCCATCGTCCCGCCGAACACTGGCACATTGACCTCGCCGGGCAGCCGGTGGACACGCTCCAATCGCTGACGCGCGTCATCGCCGCCGACCCCGCGCCATTGTTGGGCGCGCTGGCGGAACAGCCCGCTCCGTCCGGCAATTATCGGGCGACGTGGCAAACGCTGGAACGCGCCGCCGCATCCGCGCTCAATGATTTTTTGGCGGGGGCGGACTTCGGCGATTTTGCCGCCGTGCGGCAGGTGATGGCGCATCTGTCCGCAGGGAGCAATCTGCATTTGGGGAACAGCATGCCCGTTCGCTACGCGAGCTACCTCGCCCTGCCCCGCGCCGATGTGCGGGTGAATGCCAATCGCGGGGTGAGCGGGATTGACGGCTGCACCGGCACGGCAGTCGGCGCGGCACTGGCGACGGGTCGCCCCACCGTGCTCATTTCGGGCGATTTGGCATTTTTTTACGACCGCAACAGTTTGTGGCACAATCATATCCCATCGAATTTGCGGCTGGTGGTGCTGAACAATGGCGGCGGAAATATTTTCAAGCTGATAGACGGACCCTCGAATCTGCCGCCCGCCGAGTTGGAGACGTATTTTTTCACCCCGCACAAGTTGACCGCGCGCAACACCGCCGCCGATTTCGGACTGGCGTACTTTCCCGCCGATAGTGCATCGGCATTGGAAAATATTTTGCCGCCCTTCTTCGCCCCCGATACCGGCGCGGCAATTCTGGAAATTTTTACCGATAGCGCGGTCAATACGGCGGTGTTTCGGGCGTTTAAAAAAGTCATCAGCGGTTAGCATTCAGCTATCAGCTTTTCGCTGGCTGCTGACCGCTGAAAGCTATTTGCACAAAAGGAGAAAACCATGCAACTGAAAAACCCGTGGAAACCCATCAAAGAATATGAGGAAATTAAATTTGAATTTTTCGATGGCATTGCCCGCATCAGCATCAATCGCCCCGAAAAGCACAACGCTTTCACCCCGTTGACCGTCACCGAGATGATTGACGCGATGACCATTTGCCGCGA
>JAJRSQ010000401.1 GCA_024278725.1 Chloroflexota bacterium | reverse complement strand
GGAAGCCGTCGCCGAAGTGGATGCCGTGGCAGAAGAAACGGCGGAAGCCGAAACGGAAGCCGTGGAACCCGTCGCCGCCGAAGCGGATGTGCCGGTGGTGGCAGAGGAACCCGCCGAAGAAACACCGGTGGTCGCCGAAGCGGAAACCGCGCCGCCGGTTGACCCGGACGCGCCTTTGGCGTCGGTGCTGGAATCAGTGGTTGCACCGAAGAAACCGAAAAAGAAACCGAAGAAACGCCTCAAAGCCATGCTGGTGGATGAGGATTCGAAGGTTGACCTCATTCCGCAGCCACCCGCCGCCGCGAAAAAGAAGAAAAAGGTGCGCCGCTCGAAACACGACGACCTATCCCGTTTGCGGGGCAAGCGTCTGGATTCCGGTGATGATGACTGGGAAGAATTCGACGAGCTGGAATATTAATCAGCCGGGGTGAGGAAAATATGTCCGCACGAAAAAAACATGTGCCGCAACGTACGTGTATCGCTTGCCGACAAGTGAAAGAAAAGCGCGACTTGGTTCGCGTGGTTCGCACCCCTGACAAAACCGTAAAAATTGATGCAACCGGAAAAGCCGCGGGACGGGGCGCATATATGTGCCGAAACCGAACCTGCTGGGAGACAGCTTTACAGCGGGGCGCGCTGGCGCGGGCATTAAAAACTGAAATATCACGCGAGGATTTGGCGGCATTGCAAACGTTTGCCGCCAACCTCGCCGGCGTAAAAGAGTGATGAACAAATATTACGCACAATGCCTTTGCAGAGGGCAAAATGAATAAGCGCCGTGTGCAGCACGCGGGGAGTTTACCGATGAACCGGTAATATTCCTCTGAAAAATCGTTGTATTCCCCGCAGTTCCCCTCCGCTTTGGCTGTGTGTTCATCCCGGAAATAACTGTTGTATGCTTCGGCGTACGGCGAAACATGTAAGGTGTAAAAGGTGAACTATGACAGCAGAAGCACTTAAAACCATCGAAATTCCGCCACAATTAACTGTTCGTGAATTGGCAACAGAATTAGATGTCAGCCCGATTGCCGTCATCAAAGAATTGATGAACAATGGCATCATGGCGTCCATCAACCAGCCCATTGATTTCGACACCGCCGCCATTGTGGGTGAAGAAATGGGCTTTGAGATTGTCCCAATTCAGGAAGAAGAGCCGGAACCGGCGGCAGAATTGGAGAAACAGGTTAGCCTGCGTCATCAGTTTCTTGAACACGAAGACCCCGCCAACCTCGAACCGCGCCCGCCGGTGGTGACCATTTTGGGGCACGTCGACCACGGCAAAACAACCCTGCTCGACACCATCCGCCATACCAGCGTGGTGAGCGGCGAAGCGGGAGGTATCACCCAACATATCGGTTCGTATCAGGTGGATATTGACGGCAGAAAAATCACGTTTTTGGACACCCCCGGTCACGAAGCCTTCACCGCTATGCGGGCGCGCGGGGCAATGGTCACCGATTTGGTGATTTTGATTGTCGCCGCCGATGACGGCGTGATGCCCCAGACCAAAGAAGCCATCGGGCACGCGCGTGCTGCCGGTGTGCCTATCATCGTCGCCATCAACAAAATTGATAAATCCAACGCCAACGTGGAAAAAGTGAAACAGGATTTGGCAAACGAAGGACTCGTGCCGGAAGAGTGGGGCGGGGAAACTATCTGCGTGCCGGTTTCTGCCCTGAACAACATCGGCATTGACGACCTGCTGGAAAATATTTTGCTGGCAACCGAAGTGGCGGAACTGAAAGCCAATCCGAATCGCCCCGCACAGGGCACGGTGATTGAAGGCAAGCTCGATGAAAAACGGGGTGTGGTGGCGAACCTGCTGGTTCAAAACGGAACCCTCAATCAGGGAGACGTGGTTGTCATTGGCACGCACTATGGTCGCGCGCGCGCCATGTTCAACAGTCTCGGACAGAAAATCAAAAAAGCCGGTCCCTCCGAACCCGTTTCAATTTTGGGGATGTCCACCGTGCCGGAAGCGGGCGAAATTTTCGAGGTGGTGAAAAACCGTAAAGCCGCCGAGGCGTTGGTGCAGGAACATTTGCAGCAGGCGGAACAGTCGCAATCGAATGCCCGCGCCCCGATGAGTCTGGAAGACTTCTTGAGCCGCTTGGAAGGCGAATCGGTCAAGCAACTCAATCTCATCGTTAAAGCCGATGTCCACGGTTCACTTGAACCCATCATCAATTCTCTTAAAACGCTGGGGGACGACCAACATAAAGTGCGGATTGTGTTGCAGGGAACCGGCAATATCTCCGAATCCGATGTGACGCTGGCGGTTGCCTCCAATGCGATTGTGATTGGGTTCAACGTCAGTGTGGATGAAGGCGCTCGCCGCACCGCCGAACTGGAAAAAGTGGAAGTCCGCCGGTATCGGGTCATTTATAAACTCATTGAAGATGTGGATTTGGCATTGAAAGGGCTGTATGAGCCGGTGTATGAAGACCGCATCATCGGGCATGCGGAAGTGCGAGCTACCTTCAAAGTGGGGAAACGAGTCATTGCCGGGTCGTACATCACCGCCGGGAAATTCACGCGCCATGCACTGGTGCGAGTGGTGCGCAATCGGGAACTGATTCACACCGGCGAAATCGGTTCGCTGAAACGGTTCACGGAAGATGTGGAAGAAGTTGCCACCGGCTACGAATGCGGCATCGGGGTGGAAGGCTTCAACGATTTGCGCGAAGGCGACATTCTGGAAGCCTTCATCAAGGAACGAGTGAATTGATTTATGGCAACCAGACGGCAAAAACGGGTTGCTGAACTCATTCATCATGAACTCAGCAACCTGCTGACTTTTCAAACCCAAGACCCCCGCATCGGGTTTGTCACCATCACCGAGGTGGAAATCACCCCGGATTTGAAAGCCGCCAGAGTGTACGTTTCCATTTTTTCCGATGATGAACAGGACTCGCTGGCGGGCTTGGAGAGCGCCATCCCGTTTTTTCGGCGGGAACTGGCGCGAAAAATGCAGTTGCGATACACCCCCACCCTGAAATTTGAGGTTGACCGTTCGGTGGCGTATGGCAGCAAAATTGAAACGCTCCTCTCGAAAATCGACATTCCCCCCGAAGAGGATGACCCGGCAGGTGATGCCGCCACACCCGACGATGCCAACTAAACCGCTTGCCGGAATTTTGAATATCAATAAACCCGCCGGACTCACCTCTCATGATGTGGTGCAACGTGTCCGGCGGATTTTGGGTATCAAAAAAGTCGGGCACACCGGCACGCTCGACCCGCTCGCAACCGGCGTGCTGGTGGTTTGCGTGGGGCGTGCCACCCGTTTGATTGAGTATATCGTTCCGGGCGAAAAACAATATCGCGCCACCCTGAAACTTGGCGAAACCACCACCACTTTCGACAGCGATGGCGACATCGTTGCCGCTGCCGACCCCTCTGCCATCACCGAGGCGGCGCTGCGGCAAGCCCTCACCCGTTTTGTCGGCACTATTCAGCAAGTGCCGCCCATCTATTCCGCCATAAAAAAAGACGGTACACCCCTGTACCGGCTGGCGCGACAGGGGCAATCCGTTTCCCCCCCGCCGCGCACTGTCCACATCGCCGCCATCGACCTGCTGGCTTTTGAACCGCCTTTCGCCACCATCCATGTCACTTGCGGCGCGGGCACATATATCCGCTCGCTGGCGCATGATGTGGGGCAACTGCTGGCGGTGGGCGCACATCTCACCGAGTTGGTGCGCGTAGCCAACGGGCAGTGGCACATTTCGTCCGCTATGACCCTCGAAGATTTGACGCAAGCCGTGAATGCAGGCAAACTACAGACGGTACTCATCCCGCCGGAAGCGGGCGTGACGCATCTGCCGCACCGCCGGCTTTCCGCCTCCGAAAAACAGGCGGTACTCAACGGACGGCGCATTGACGCAGGGCAGCTTTCCTCCCCCGATATAATTGTTGGGGTTGATGATGCCGGGCATCTGGTGGCAATACTCGCCCCAACTGATGACCATCAACTAAAACCCAAAAAAGTATTCCACTCATAAAAACAGTGTGACCTTTATGCAAATCATTCGCAATTTACCCCTGCAACACCCGCTCGACAATCGCGCAACCATTCTCACCATCGGCTCGTATGATGGCATTCATCGGGGGCACAAACGCATTATTTCCGAACTGAAAATGACGGCGGAAAAACATAATGCCCGCACCGTGATGGTAACCTTTTTCCCCCGCCCGAAGGTGGTGCTGGGAAAAACGGAATCGGAGCATGATTACCTGACCACCGTCCCCGAAAAATTGTGGCTGCTGGAAAAGTTGGGGCTGGATATTGTGGCGCTCCTGCCCTTCACGCGGGCGTTTGCCCGCACCCCGGCGGAGGAATTTATTCGACAATTGGTGCATGATTTTCATCCCCTGGCGTTGTGGGTGGGACCTGACTTCAAATTGGGGAAGGGGCGCGCGGGCGATATTCCCAGTTTGCGGGAGATGGGGCAGGAATTGGGCTACACCGTCAATGTGGTGGATGTGCAAATTGCCGACAATCAGGTGATTTCTTCCACCCGCATTCGCGCCGCCATAGCGGAAGGGAATGTCCGTGAGGTCACTCGTTTGCTGGGAGCATATCCGTTTTTGCAGGGGACTGTTTTGCATGGCGCAAAACGGGGGCGCACCATCGGATTTCCCACCGCGAACATCGCCGTGCCGCCCGAAAAACTTCTGCCCGCCAATGGCGTGTATGCCGTTTGGGCGCACGTTGACGGGGTGATGCACCCGGCGGTTGCCAATATCGGCGTGCGACCCACCTTCAACGAATCGGAGCGCGCGGTGGAAGTACACATCTTCGACTTCGCGGCAAATATTTACGGCAAACAAATGCACGTCGAGTGGGTGGAACGTCTGCGCGCCGAGCAGAAATTCGATGGCGTTGACGCGCTGATGGCGCAAATCTCACGGGATGTAACGCGCGCGAAAACTATTCTGGCGACGTAAACCCCGCTCGGCAGTTATTGACGTAAGTTAACATAGGGTGTTTGACGGGACTCTGTTCCTATGTTAAACTTCTGATAGCACGACAACGACCCATTCAGACCGGAACGATATGTGAAAACCCAAGAAAAACTGGCACTGG
>JAJRSQ010000400.1 GCA_024278725.1 Chloroflexota bacterium | reverse complement strand
TGGTCTTGAACGGTTTTGTGTTGTTTGTCTTTTATCAATGAATTGCCGCCAATAGCGACAACAGCGATTTTTTTGCTCATGTTTTTTTGTACTCCTTTGTACGGAAATTAGCTGTCAGCGTTCAGCGTTCAGCGTTCAGCGTTCAGCGTTCAGCGTTCAGTGTTCAGCGTTCAGCGTTCAGCGTTCAGCAAAAAGCTGACAGCTGATAGCTGATAGCTGATAGCTGATAGCTGATAGCTGATAGCCGACAGCCAACAACTAAATTATCTCATCGTCAACGCCATTACAGATTTTTGCACGTGCAAACGATTTTCGGCTTGGTCGAACACCACCGATTGGGGACCGTCAATCACGCCGTCGGTCACTTCAATATTGCGGTCGGCGGGGAGGGGATGCATATAAATTGCGTCATCATTCGCCATTGCCATGCGGCGTTCATCGGTGATCCAATCTTTGTATTTATCGTTGATGCGCTTGCCTTCGGCATCATCGTCCGTGACCAGCAGCGGACCCCAGCTCTTGGCGTAAATCACATCCGAGCCTTTCATGCCGGCTTCAAAATCATCCATAATTTCAAAACTGGTTTTGGCGCGTTTGGCGTTTTCTTTCGCCTGCTCCACAATGTCGGGCATCAATTTATATTCCGGCGGATGCACCAGCCGCACATTCATCCCGAAGCGGGTCATCAGCAGAATGAGGCTCTGCGGGACGCTGATGGGCTTGAGGTAGCTGGACGCATACGCCCAACTGACGGTGATGGTCTTGCCGCGCGGGTCGCCTTTCTTTTCCATGATGGTCATCATGTCCGCCAGAATTTGGAAGGGGTGATAAACTTCGCACTGCATGTTGAGCAACGGGGCGCGGCTGGCGGATGCCACGTCGCGGATATATTTGTTGCCCACGCCCCAATCGCAATGGCGAATGGCGATGCCGTCATAATAGCGCCCGAAAATCTCGCCGATTTCGGTGGCGGTGTCGCCGTGGCTGATTTGGGTGGTGGTGTGGTCGATGAAGGCGGCGTGCCCGCCCAGTTGCGCCATCCCCGACTCAAAGCTGGAGCGGGTGCGGGTGCTGGAGAAGAAGAAGAGGAGCGCCAGCGTTTTATCACGCAGATGGGCGTGCGGTTTCCCCAGCGCGCGGGCGCGTTTCAGCTCAAACGCCACATCCAGCACAGTGTCCAGTTCGTCTTTCGTCCACTCTTGGGTGGTGATCATATCTTTGCCGCGTAAAAAAGTTTGCATGTCAGGTTTCCTTTCTTTTTGGTTATTGGGTGATTGGTTATCGGAGATTAGAAATTCGCCAACCTCTAATCTCCAATCTCTATTTACTTCAAAAACGCCGGTAACAGCGCGTAAAATTCCGTCGCTTTGACCACATCATCCAGTTTCACCGAATCGAGTACGGTGTGGGCGGTTTCTTCATCGCCGGGACCAAAACCGATGGCGGCAATATTCGCTTTGCCCGCCCAGTAGATGCCGTTGGTGGAGAAATTCCATTTCCCGGCAGGTTTCGGCTCAAAACCGATGGCTTCGCGGGTGGATTTCCCGGCAACCACCAGCGGATGGTCTTCATCGTATGCCCAGGCGGGGAAATATTTGTCCACGGGGAAGACGAAGCCGGTGTAGCTCGGTTCTTCATAAAACAACTCTTCCAGCACAATATCGTTTTTGTACTCCTCGGGGATGAGCGCCCGCACCTGCGCCATCACGCCTTCCTTCGTTTCACCGAAGGTCATGCGGCGGTCAATATAGATGGTACATTCATCGGGCACGGCGTTGATGGACGGGGTTTTCACTTCCATATCCGAAACGGTGATTTTCCCGTGTCCCAAAAATTCGTGGTCGCCCAATTGCGGTTCCAGTTTGGAAATCCCTTCGATGACCGGCAGCATTTTGTAGATGGCATTGTCGCCGAGGTGGTTGCTGGCGGCGTGCGCACTGCGCCCTTTGGCGGTCACTTTCATTTCCAGCCGCCCTTTATGCCCGCGATAAACGTTCATTTTGGTCGGTTCGCCAATGACCACATAATCGGGGCGGATGCCGGGGTCAACTTCCACGAAGGTGTTGGGGGCAATGCCGTCGCACCATTCTTCCATATTGCCGAAATACCAGATGGTCATATCGTCCAGCAAACCGTATTTTTTCGCCAGCGCAATGCCGTACACCATGCCCGGTGTCGAGCCTTTTTCATCGCACGCGCCGCGCGCATACAGCACGCCATCTTCCACTTTGCCCACAAACGGGTCCCAATCCCACGCTTCGGGGTCGCCGATGCCCACCGTGTCGATGTGGCTGTCGTACACCATCACCGTTGAGCCGGAACCCATGCGCCCCATGATGTTGCCCATTTTGTCGAAGCGGACTTCATCGAAACCGAGTTTCTTCATTTCAGCGGCGATGCGCTCGCCCACGTCTTTCAGTTGCCCCTCCATACTGGGGATGGCAACAATTTCGCGCATAAATTTGATGATGTCGTCGCGTTGGGCGGCGACATCGGTTTGAATGTTTTTGATGAGATTTTGGTCAGCCATACAATTATCCTTTCATATTTGGGATTATATTATTTCGCGGCGCAGCAGCCGCAGGCGAAGTAAATCGTCTTTAAAATAGGAATTGGATTTGATGATGGGCTGATTTTCCTGATTGTAGCCCACTTCATCAAACGAAATCAATGCCGTGCCGGGCTTGAGGGTCAGCACCGTTGCCAGCCAATCGGGGGCAACCAGAGGCACAATGTCGCTGACATAATATGCCAGATGTTGCTGGGTGAGGGTTTCCAGCGCCTCGAAAATGGGCTGGTGGAAATCAATGTCGGGGGCGGGGGTGGTAATCAGCGTGGTGGGGATGAAGTTGGAGACGAAAATGACCGGCTCATCATCCGCCAAAAAGAGTTTTTGCACCACCAGCACTTTATCGGTGGGCGAGATGTTCAGTGCGGCGGCGATTTCTTTGCCCGCCGGTTGTTCCTCCACGGTGATGATGCGGGTGGTGGGCGTGTATCCATGCGCCCGAATCACGCCCTCGTAAGTCCAAATTTCCTCCAACCGCGTTTGGATGCGCAAACCGGGTTCGTTCACGAAGGTTCCCGCGCCCTGCTTGCGGTAAATCGTCCCTTCCAATTCCAGCCGCCCCAGCGCGTCGCGGATGGTGGTGCGACTCACGCCGAGTTCTTCCGCCAATGTCGTCTCCGAGGGGATGCGCCCTTCATCGAATTCTTCATTGACGATGCGCTGTTTGATGTACGATTTCACCTGTTCGGTTAAAGATGGATTACGTTTGAGCATATGTTTTTCACATTGGTCATATTGTATAGTTGTATGACAACTTCATTGTACACCGATATTCGTTTCGCGTCAATTCAAATTGAAGCAAAAAAATAATTTTGTGGTAAAATAGGGAGGGTGTGATGATGGATGACCTGACCCGGCAATTGGAACAGAAAACTGCCCAGCTCGCGGCGGTGCGTGAAATCAGCCGCGCCATTGCAGAAGCGCGCGATTTGGATTCCACGCTCGATTTAATCACCCGCCGCACCACCGAAGTGATGGGCGTGCCGTCGTGTTCCATCTACCTGTTCAATCGGGATGAGACCGCGCTGGTGCTCGCGGCTTCGAGCGGGTTGCGCACGGCGGGCATCGGGCGGGTGCAGTTGCCGCGCGGTGCGGGACTCACCGGCTGGGCAGTGGCACACGGCGAGACGGTCGCCGTCGCCAACGCCGCCACCGACCCCCGTTTTTTCCGCGTCCTCGGTTCCGGGGAAAGCAAGTTTGTATCGCTCATGGCAATGCCGCTCACGGCGCAGGGGAAGGTCATCGGCGCGATAAATGTGCAGACCGCCGAGACACATCACTTCACCCCCGACGAGATGGAACTGTTCAGTTTCATCACCGATTTAGCCGCCACGGCGCTGGAAAAAACGCGCTCGGTGCGGGCGGCGGTGGTGCAGGAGATCCATCATCGAGTGAAAAATAATTTGCAGACCATTGCCATGCTACTGCAATTGCAGGCGGCGCAATCGGAGACGCTTTCACCGCAGGACATTCTGCACGAAACCATCAACCGGGTGTTGAGCATCGCCACGGTGCATGAGATTCTGGCGCACGAGCATCACACCCAAGTGGCGCTGAAAAGTCTGGTGGCGCAGGTGGCACACACCGTCGCCCGAAATATGACCATTGCGGGGCAGGTGGCGCTGACGGTGAACGGCGAAGAACATACAATTTCATCGCAGGCGGCGACCACGCTGGCGTTGGTAGTGAACGAGCTGGTGCAAAATGCGCTGGAACACGGCTTCCCCAACCGGCGCGACGGAAATATCAGCATTCAAATCGGACACCGCGAAAATATGCTGCGACTCATGGTGACGGATGACGGCATCGGGCTGCCCGCCGATTTTTCCGCCGACCGGCGCGGCTTGGGGTTGGAACTGGTGCAAACGTTGATTGAAGAAGATTTGGACGGCACATTTTCGCTGCAACCGGCGCCGGCGGGCGGCACACGCGCGCGCGCCGCTGTGCCTTTTCATAAAATAATGGTGGAAAGACATCTGATTTATGCCTGAAAAAAGACCTGTTCGGATTGTGATTGCGGATGACGAAGGCGTTATCCGAATGGGATTGACCGCAATGGTGCGCGCGCTGGGGCATCGGGTGGTGGCAACAGCACGGGACGGCGCGGAAGCGATTGAAAAAGTGCAGGAATTTCACCCGGATTTATTGCTGCTGGACATCAAAATGCCGGGAATGGACGGGCTGACGGTGGCGGAGCATCTGGCGGAACACGCCCCGCTGCCGGTGGTGATGCTGACCGCGTTCAGCGAACACGCGCTGGTGGAACGCGCGGTCAACGCGCTGGTGATGGGGTATCTGGTGAAGCCGGTGGACGAAAGCAAACTCTCGCCGATGATTGATGTGGCGATTGCCCGCTTCGCCGACCGCGCCGCCATCGCAGACGCGACGACCGCCCT
>JAJRSQ010000399.1 GCA_024278725.1 Chloroflexota bacterium | reverse complement strand
GGAAAAACATTTGCCCCGCGCAACACCACCACGCCGATTTCGTCCGGCTCGCAGTCGCGTCGGTAGTTGCCCGCCGCGTCCAAATCAACGGTTTTCATTTCCTGATACGGCAGCCGGAAGCCGATGGAGCCGACTCGCCGCTCGCCGTACGCCGGATTGACCGCGCTGATGCACGTCCCTTCGGTGAGTCCGTAACCTTCCAAAATACGCAGCCCCGTGCGTTCTTCAAATGCCTTGAAGACTTCCACCGGCATCGGCGCCGCGCCGCAGATGGCGAATTTCAGCGAGCTGATGTCGGCATCACCCACCGGCACATTCAGCAGGGCGCTGTACACCGTCGGCACGCCACTGAAATAATTGACGCGGTAATGCGCCACAATTTTCCAGAAATTGGGGATGACCCCTTCGCCGCGATAGCCCGCCGGCGAGCCGAGTACTACCGTCGCCCCCTGACTGAACGGGATGGCGCCGGTGACGATAACGCCGTTCACGTGGAAGAGGGGCAATCCGCAGAACATCACCGTTTCGTGGGTGACGGGCAGGGTTGCCAGTCCGAAAAAGGTATCGGCGACTTCATTGGCGTGGGTGTGGGTGGCGAGTTTCGGTGTGCCGGTGGTGCCGCCGGTGTGAAAATAGGAAGCGACGTCGTCGGGCTGGATGACCCGCCCGCCGGTGAGCGCGTCGCCGGGGTACTTCGCCATTGTTTGGTCGAAATCGAGGATTTTGGCGTGGACGGGGGGCGTTTCGATTTTGCGCGCCATCAATTTCACCGCGAATTTTTTAACCAGTGGCAGGAAATTTTCCATGTGAACCTGCAAAATCGTTTCCAGCGTCGGTATTTGGTCGGCGATGGATGCCACTTTTTGCCAGATGTCCACGCCGGGAAACGCGCCGAGCGTCACCAGCACTTTGGTTTCGGCGGCGTTCATGATGTCCGCTATCTGTCGGGCTTCCAATAGCGGGTTGATGGGGTTGACAATTCCCGCCGCTTCGCCGCCCCAGATGGTGAAATGCGCCTGCGGCAAACTCGGTAGCACCATCGAGACCACATCATCCTTGCCGATACCCAAATCGCGCAGCATGTTGGCGGTTTGGGTGATGGCGGTCATCAATTGACGATAGGTGTAGCTGGTCGGCTTGTCGTATGCCGTGCCCTGCAAAAAGAAATGCAGCGCGGTGCTGTTCGGGTTGATTGCCGCGCCCCGTTGCAGCATTTCGTATGTGGTGGCAGGGTGATTGCGTTTCGCCAACGGCGTTTGTTCCATCGCTTCAATTTCCGCAAGAGTTTTAAAACCGGACATAAGATTGTTCCTCGTTCAGAGTTTCAGGTTCAAAGTTTCAAGTTTCAAGGTTGCAAAACTTACGCAATACGTTTCACGCAATAGGATTTAGTGAATGGACGAATAACCAACCGCTAATCTTCGATAATCGCCACCACCCGCGCGGGTCCGGCGCTGCCGCCTTTGATTTTCAGGGGGAAACAGGCGATTTTAAATCCGAAAGGGGGCAGCTTGTCCAAATTCACCAGCCGCTCAATTTGGGCATAGGGCAAATCAACCTGATGTGCCGCCCAGAGGATCCCCGATTTCTGCGCGGTGAGCGCCTGCTGCGCCTGAAAGTTGAGCGGCGCATCCCAGCCCCACGCATCAATCCCCATCACCCGCACGCCCTGCTCGTAGAGCCATTCGGTGGCTTCCGCCGTGACCCCACAGCCGCGAAACAGGTAGTCGGGGGCATCGTAGAATTGGTCGCGCCCGGTGCGCACCAGCACAATATCCAGCGGCTTCAGCGTGTACCCGATGCGCGCCAGCTCGGCTTGAGCTTCATCAACCGTCATCGGGTCGCCGTCCGCTTTGGCGGTCATGTCAAGCACCACCCCGTCGTTGAAAAACCATGCCAGCGGCAATTCGTCGATGGTTTGGGCGGGCTTGCCCTGAATTTGGCTGTTGTAGTGCCACGGGGCGTCCACGTGGGTGGAATCGTGCGTTCCGAAGCGGGTGAAAGTTTCGGTTGCCCAGCCTTCGCCATTGCGGAAAAGGCTCGGCGGGGTTTTGAGGATGGCTTGCGCTTGCGCCGCCCCCTCGGTGTGGTTGCTGTAGGTGATGTCAACTTTTAAAAAGGGTGGGGTATTTTCCGGGCTGGGGGCAATTGTCGCCGAAAGGTCAATCATTGGCATAGGGCATCTCCTTGATTCAATTGGCACTGCTGATGGCTGAATAATACCACCAAAATCCCGTTGGGAAAAATTGTCCATCCTCGCTAAAATGTGTTCCGATGTCTTCTTTTCACAACAAAAAACCCCACCCCGAAAGACGGGTAGGGTTTGGGAGAGACCGGAAACGGTCGAATGAATATCGAGTTTGAGAGCCCCCGGTCGGATTCGAACCAACGACCGGCCGCTTTGAGGTCTTTTAGTTGTTCGATGAGCTCGTTTTCAATTTGTTGTTCTAGCATAGAGGAAACCGGGGCAAATCTTTATTCGGTCGCGTTGCGTGCATTGAAATATAATTCGTAAAAAACCGCTCTTGACCGAGCGGCGGGGGGGTGATACGATATTGCTGTACCTGACCACCGCCTTGGTCGGGAAATGTTTGCCCCGATGTTCACGCGTCGGGGCGATTTTTTTATGCGACATATACATTATAGCAAATTTTTTGGGATTTGCACGGGGAAATTTTCGATTATTGCGAAATGACGGTCTGTTGCTCCACCATTTCCATCCGGCGAGCCAAATCTTCGGTGGTCGGTTCGGTGTAAATCATCACCGTATCGAGACCGATATTCTCCGGCAACGCAGTTCATTGAGTTGGCTCACAAATAGTATGTGGTGAAAGCGTGGCACAGCGCGTATGAACTGACGGCTCGGAGCAAAAGTTTAATCCAGTTTTTGTGGGATAT
>JAJRSQ010000398.1 GCA_024278725.1 Chloroflexota bacterium | reverse complement strand
TCGCTGAAAGGGGTGCAAATCCAGTTGACGGGTGCGGAAGGGCAAAAACGCATCACCGTTTACGGTTTGGATTGACGAATTTTTATCGCCAGAATTTTACAAATTTGCGCGTTCACGGTAAACTATTGCGCACGCAAGGACGAAAACGACCCCACCCAGTCGTCATTCGTCCTTCCTTTTTGCGCTCCGGCGCGAATGTCTTTCCGCAAACGGAGAAACTATGATTATCAACGACCGCGAGCTTGACCGCATCCTCGCCACGGTGCAGAAACCGGCGCGATACATCGGCGGGGAATTCAATAGCATCGTCAAAGACTGGGACACCATCCCGACTAAAATCGCGCTCGCTTTCCCGGAAGTGTACGATTTGGGGATGAGCAATCTGGGGCTGGCGATTCTCTACAATCTGGTGAACCGTCAGCCGCACCTGCTCGCCGAGCGGGTTTTCGTCCCGTGGGTTGATATGGCGCGGGCGATGCGCGCCCGCCGCATGCCCCTCTACTCGCTGGAAACCCGCCACGCCGTGCGCGATTTCGACCTCATCGGCATCAGTTTGCCCTACGAGCAACTCTTCAGCAACGTGTTGAACCTGCTTGACTTGGCGCAAATGCCCCTGCACAGCCTTGAGCGGGACGCATCCTTCCCGCTGGTTTTGGCGGGCGGCAACGCCGTCTTCAACCCCGAACCGATGGCGGATTTCATTGATATGTTCGTCATCGGCGAAGGCGAAGATGTGCTGCTGGAAATCATCGCCACCTTTGAAGACGTCCGCCACGCCGACCGCGACACCCAATTGCGGCGGATGGCGCAAATTCCGGGCGTGTACGTTCCCCGTTTTTACCACCCGGTTTATCACCCCGCCGACGGCACGCTGATGGAACTTTCGCCCACGGTGGCGGGCGTGCCCGCGCACATCACCAAACGCATCAGCCCGTTGATGCCCGAACCGGTCACCAAATTCATCCTGCCGCACACCGATGTGGTGTTCAGCCGCGCTTCAGTGGAAATTCAACGCGGTTGCACGCGCGGATGCCGTTTCTGCCATGCGGGCATGGTCTTCCGCCCCGTGCGGGAACGCTCGCTGGCGGAACTGCTGGAAACGGTGGATGCCATCGTCCGCGACACGGGGCACGAAGAGTTGGGCTTGCTCTCGCTCAGCAGCAGCGATTACAGTCAGATTGGACCGCTGGTGCAAGCCATCTCCGAGAAATATCAGGGCGCGGCGCTCAATATTTCCCTGCCCAGTTTGCGGCTGGAATCGTTCAGCGCGGAACTCGCGGAAATGCTCGTCGGGCGGCGCAAATCGGGCTTCACCTTTGCCCCGGAAGCCGCCACCGACCGCCTGCGGAACGTCATCAACAAGCCCATCCGCACCGAGTCCCTGCTGGAAGCGGTGGACGCGGTATATCAACGCGGCTGGCAGATGGTGAAACTCTATTTTATGATTGGGCAGCCCACCGAAACCGACGAGGATGTCATCGCCATCGGCACGCTGGCGAAACAGGTACTCGCCATCGGGCGGCGTTATCACAACAACAAAGCGAAGGTGCGCATCGGCGTTTCAACCTTTGTGCCGAAGCCGCACACCCCTTTCCAGTGGGCATCACTGTGGGATGTGGCGGATATTGAACGGAAACAGCGCATTTTGCTGGATGAAATTCGGGGGCAGCGCAGTATTTTGTACAATTACAACAATCCCGAAGAAAGCTTGCTGGAAGCGGCGCTTTCGCGCGGCGACCGGCGGCTCGGCGCGGTGATTGAGCGGGCATGGGAACTGGGCGCGGGCTTTGACGCCTGGACAGACCAGTTTCGCGGCAGTGCGTGGTGGCAGGCATTCGATGATGTCGGATTGTCGGCGGCGTGGTATGCCCGGCGTCCCCGTCTCGCCGATGAAATTTTCCCGTGGGACCACATCGGTGCGGGGGTGGAAAAACGCTGGCTGCTGCTCGATTGGCAATCGGCGCAGCAGGGCGAAACAAAAATCGACTGCCGCGAACATTGTTACAATTGTGGCATCCTGTCGGCATTCAAGGGCTTGCGCGCCGCCACCCCGCCCACCGCGTGGAAATGTCCGCCCGTGCGCAACCCGCGCTGGCAGAAAAAGGTCGAAGCGGGGGACGTGATTGGCTTGACACCGGTGGTGAAAGCAAGCATGGCGCGCGCCAAAGTACCGGAGATTTGAGCAAATGAGCGGGTGGAATTGGATGTTGGATATTGGAGATTTGTTGAAGCGTGAAACTTGAAACCTGCAACCCTGCAACTTTGCAACCCTGCAACTTTGCAACCCTGCAACCCTGAAACCCTGAACCATGAAATATCGACTAACCTTCACTAAAGAATATCCCGTAAAATATGTGGGGCACATGGACGTTGTGACCACTTGGACGCGCGCCTTTCGGCGGGCGGGAATCCCGCTGGCGTATTCGCAGGGGTTCAACCCGCGCGCGAAAATTCAGGTGGCGGGCAGTTTGCCCGTGGGCACAATGGGCAGCGCGGAACTGATGGACATCACCCTGACCGAGCCGGTGGCGCCGGACGACATTCTGGCGCGGGTCTCGGCGACACTGCCCCGCGGATACCGCCTGCTGGCGGTGGAACCCCTCGCGCCCGGCACGCCGGGATTGCAGGCATCGCTGCGCCGGGCGGAATATCGGGTCACCTTTGAGACGGACTTGCCCGCCGACGAGTTGCGGGCGCGCATCGACCGGTTGCTGGCGCGAACGGAAATCGTTCAAACCCGCGTCCGGCGCAAAAGAACGGAAACCTTCGACCTGCGCCCGATGATTATCAACCTGTCGTTGGTGGAAAAACAGGGCGATGACGCTGTGCTGGCGATGACGCTTTCGGCGGGGCAGCACGGGAACGTCCGTCCCGAAGCGGTGCTGACCGCGCTGGGCATTAATAATGAATGGTATCAGGCAGAACGCACCAAACTGGTTTTCGACATTTGACAGTAACCGCCTCTGCCCATATAATTCCTCTTTGTGGTTAAAGCTCAAAAGTGTGCTGTCGCACCCCCTCTCCGGCAGTATTGCACGGGCGAGCAATGAACAAAACTGATATTAGCAGCACTCAAAAGCCACGAATTCTGTGGTTTTAATTTTGAAACGTGTACCCCAAATAAAGAGGTAGATTATGTACGCAATTGTTGTGAGCGGCGGCAAGCAATATAAAGTATCCGAAGGCGATTTGCTGGACGTGGAAGTATTGCCGGTTGAAGTTGGCAGTTCCGTGGAGCTGGATCAGGTTTTGCTGGTCGGCGGCGAAGACGGCACCAAAATCGGCACGCCATTGGTAGATGGCGCAAAAGTGACCGCAACCGTCCAAGAACACGGGCGCGGCAAAAAAATCATCGTTTACAAACACAAAAAGAACTACAAACGCAAGCAAGGTCATCGACAAAACTATACCCGCTTGCTCGTGGAAAAAATCGAAGCTTAGGGAGGTTCTCCAATGGCACATAAAAAAGGTGGCGGCTCTAGCAGCAACGTACACGATAGTCCGGGTCAACGGCTCGGCGTGAAGAAATTTGGCGGCGAATTGGTTCGCCCCGGCAACATCATTGTTCGCCAGCGTGGAACGCAGTTTCATCCCGGCAACAACGTGGGTATGGGTCGAGACCACACCATCTTCTCACTGATTGATGGTCACGTGAAATTTGAATACGTCAACCGCAACAAAAAACGCATCAGCGTTTATCCGGCAGAAAATTAATCGCGTCTTCTGAAAAGAAGTGATAAACAGGAAGGTTTGAACTGATGAAAGAAAAGATCCACCCGAAATATTATCCCGAAGCGCGCGTGACCTGCTCTTGCGGAAATACGTGGACAACCGGCTCCACCCTGCCGGAAATCCGCACCGACATTTGCTCGAATTGCCATCCGTTCTACACCGGCGAACAACGCATTGTTGACACCGCCGGGCAGGTGGAACGCTTCATGAACCGTCTGAAACGCTACGGCGCTCACGAGCAGGAAAAAGCCAAACGTCAGGCGAGTGCGCAGGAAAAAGCCGAACAGGCATTTTTGAAACAACAACTGATCGCCTTAGACCTCGCCGACCGCGTTTTCAGCATCCTCTCCGATGCGGATTACGTGACCGTGGGCGATGTGGTCAACCAACTGGAAAATGACGACCAGGCATTCCTCGAACTGGAAGGCTTTGGTCCGAAGTCGCTGGAACGGTTGAAAGCGCGCGTGCAGGAAGCAAAAGAAACATTTTTACTCACTCAACAATAGGGTAAAAGATGGATTTTGATGTATAATCAAGGGCAGACATTCGTTTGCCCTTTTTCATTTCTGTTTGAGGCATTTTCTTGAGCGGGATGCAAAATCCCCCACCGACAACTCATTTTTTCAGGAGAAACAATACTATGTACTACCAATATGATGGCGGCTGGATTGAAGTGATTTGCGGCAGCATGTTCAGCGGCAAAACCGAAGAGTTGATTCGCCGGTTGCGTCGCGCCGAATACGCCCGTCAAAAAGTGCAGGTCTTCAAACCGGCAATTGACAACCGCTACGATGATGTCAACGTCAGTTCCCATACCGGCATCAAAATCACCGCCCAACCCATCAACACCACCGACGACATCCGCGAAAAATTAGACCCCGACACCGACGTCATCGGCATTGACGAAGTGCAGTTTCTGGGTTGGGATGTGGTGGATTTGTGCGATGAACTGGCGGAAGCGGGCAAACGGGTGGTGGTCGCCGGGCTGGACATGGACTTTCGCGGCGAACCCTTCGGTCCGATGCCCGTGCTGATGGCGCAAGCGGAATTGGTGACGAAGTTGCAAGCCATCTGCATGATTTGCGGCGCGCCCGCCAGCCGCACCCAGCGGCTTGTCAACGGCGAACCAGCCCCGTACGACGCCGAAGTCATCATGGTCGGCGCGGATGAAGCGTACCAAGCCCGGTGTCGCAAATGCCACAACGTTCCCGGCGCGCCGGTTGGCAATTATCACACCTAAAGGAGACGGCGCATGAGCACCATCGACCTCAATTATCTGACTGATTTTCTGCTGAAACTGTTGAACATCCCCAGCCCCACCGGCGACACCGAGCGTGCCGTTTCACTGGTGGAAAACAAATTTGCCGCGCTCGGCATTCAAACCCGGCGGACGGGCAAAGGCGCACTGCTGGCGACCATCCCCGGCGCAACGGATGCGCCTGCGCGGGCACTGAGCGGGCATGTGGACACGCTCGGCGGGATGGTGAAGGAAATAAACGCCAACGGACGGCTCAAAATCAGCAAGCTGGGCGGCTATTATCCCGGCAGCATCGTGGGCGAATATTGCACCGTCCACGCCGCCAACGGCGCAAAAATCAGCGGAACGGTGTTGCTCGACAAACAATCGGTGCACATTCACAATGTGGATGATATCCATGACAGCGCCATCAAACTGCAAAAATTAGCGGTGCGCCTTGACGCGCGCACGTCTTCCAAAACCGAAACGGAAGCGCTCGGCATCCGGGTCGGCGATTTCATCAGTTGGAACTCGCGGGTGGAACTCACCGAAACGGGGTTCATCAAATCGCGCCATTTGGACGACAAAGCCGGTGTCGCCGTGATGCTCGCCGCCGCCGAGTCGCTGGTGCGCAACCGCATCACCCCGAAATACACCACTCATTTTTATATCAGCACGTATGAAGAGGTCGGGCACGGCGCATCGTCGGGTATTCCGGCGGATGTGGGGGAATTGCTGGTGGTGGATATGGGCGTGGTGGGGAACGGGCAAACCGGCGATGAATTCAGCGTGAGCATCTGCGCCAAAGACGGCACCGGACCCTACGATTTG
>JAJRSQ010000397.1 GCA_024278725.1 Chloroflexota bacterium | reverse complement strand
TGTGCTGTTGCCGCTGCTGATGGGGCTGGCGGGAGCAATCGTCCTGCTGGGGGGGATGAACGCCCTGCGGACGTACGTCGCAGCGGTCACCGGCGTCCCGCTTTGAGGGGAGACATCGGCGTTTGCGGCGTTGGGCGGTTCAGTCGGCGAGGGGAGGCAATTCGCCATAGTTTCCACAAGTGTACCGGGCTGCCGACCGGAAAGGAATTTCCGGGTTAAAAAAGATTGCCGAAAAGCTGGAAAGGCGATGACGGGACAAAAAAAGGGCGACTCTTGCGAGCCGCCCCTTGCGATTTTGCGCTATTTCAAGTTGTAAAACGTTGCCATACCGGGGTACACTGCCGCGTCGCCGAGTTCTTCTTCGATGCGCAGCAGCTGGTTGTATTTCGCCACCCGGTCGGAGCGGGTGGGCGCGCCGGTTTTGATTTGCCCGGTGTTCAGCGCCACCGCCAAATCGGCGATGGTGGTGTCTTCCGTTTCGCCGGAGCGGTGCGAGACCACCGCCGTCCATCCGGCGCGTTTCGCCATTTCGATGGCGGCAATCGTTTCGCTGAGCGAGCCGATTTGGTTCAGTTTGATGAGAATGCTGTTCGCCGCGCCCATCTCAATCCCTTTTGCCAGCCGTTCCACATTGGTCACCAGCAAATCGTCGCCGACAATTTGGATTTTGTCGCCCAGGGCTTGCGTCATTGCCACAAAGCCGTCCCAGTCATCTTCCGCCAGCCCGTCTTCAATGGAAATGATGGGGTATTGCGCCACCCAGCTTTCCCATAATTTCACCATCTCATCGGAGGTGAGGCTTTTGTTTTGGATGCGCAGGTGGTACTTTCCATCCTCAAACAATTCCGACGCGGCGGGGTCGAGCGCGAGGCGCACTTGTTCGCCGGGGGTGTATCCTGCCACTTGAATCGCTTCCAGAATTGCGTCAATGGCTTCTTCATCGTTTTTCAGCGAAGGGGCAAATCCGCCTTCGTCGCCGACGTTGGTGCTGTAACCGCGTTTCTTCAGCACTTTTTTCAGGCTGTGATAAATTTCCGAACCCCAGCGCAGCCCTTCGCGGAAAGATTCCGCGCCGACGGGCATCACCATGAATTCCTGAAAATCGGTGGATTGCCAGCCGGTGTGTGCGCCGCCGTTCAGAATGTTCATCATCGGCACGGGGAGCGTGCGCGCGCTCACGCCGCCGAGATAGCGGTACAGCGATTGCCCGGTGGACATCGCCGCGGCTTTGGCGACCGCCAGACTCACGCCCAGAATGGCATTCGCGCCGAGCTTCGCTTTGTTGGATGTGCCGTCAATTTCGCGCAAGAGGGCGTCAATCTCCTCTTGGTCGGTGGCGAACATCCCTTCCAGTTCGTCGGCGATGAGGGTGTTCACATTTTCCACCGCATCCAGCACGCCTTTGCCGAGATAGCGGCTTTCCTCCCCATCGCGCAGTTCCAGCGCTTCATGCACGCCCGTTGACGCGCCCGATGGCACGGCGGCTCGCCCTTCCGAACCGTCTTCCAGAAATACTTCCACTTCTACCGTGGGATTACCGCGCGAGTCCAGAATTTCGCGTCCAAGAATACCTTCAATAACAGACATCGTTCGCTCCTTAAATTGGGCTGATATTTGTGTTTGCGCCATTGCAATTGGAATACCGGTACTATACTGCGATTCCGGTACTTTGGCAAAGATTCGGGGTGATAACCTTCACAAATCAGGCGATTTTTTCGGATACCGAGATGTTGCGCCGGGTATATTCTGTCAGCAGGTGAGCAAAACATCCCGCCGTCCGCCCGACGAATTCCGGCGGGCAAATGCCGCGCTCGGTGAACATGCCCGCCAGCACTTGCCGCGCGATGATGGTGGCGGTGTAGCCTGTGGTGCGCGCCATCGAGTGAATGCCCGTTTCGGGGTCGAAAGTGTCGAACAGGTCGTAGGTGTAGGTGACCCGTTCCCCGTCTTTTTCGCCGCGCAAGATGACCCGCATCAGGGTGAAGTCCTCTTCGCCGGGTTGGAGCTTCCACTGTTTGAAGAGCAATTTCGCGGTGACATCCAGCGGGCGCACCGATTGCCCGTCAATTTCCATCGGTTCGGTGTTGAAAAAGCCGGTATCGCGGAAGGTGCGCATCAAATCGGCGTGACCGGGATAGCGCATCGTTTTCTCTTTCATAAAGGGCGCGTCGAGCGTTTTTATCAGCGAGCGCAAGCCGTCGGTGTTGAAGGCTTCCAGCGTGCCGACGCCCGGAAAATCGAGTTGTTCCACCTCCGACAGCGCGGGGCGGGTGACGATTTTCCCATGCGAGACCAGCCGCGCGGGGCGGGTGTATTCTTCCAGCACATCAATGGGTGAAAAGACAGCTTTATACTGATAGGGCAGGGTGCGCGCTTTGGGCAATCCGCCGACATAGCAGACATATTCGTCGGTGCGGTCGAGCCGGGCGTCCACATAACCGGCGATGATGTTGCACAGTCCCGGCGCGACGCCGCAGTCCACCACGGCGGTGACGCCTTTTTCTTTCGCCAGCGTGTCGAGTTCAAAGGGGTCTTCGGGGAAGAAAGAAATGTCCACCACATTTTTTTCCGCTTCGATGATGGTTTTGAGGGTGGCAAAACCCATGAAGCCCGGCACGGCGCAGACCACCAAATCGGCGGCGGCGATGACGCGCGTCACTTCCGCCGGGTCGGACAAATCCGCGCGGGCAGCGGTGACATTCGGTGTGCCCGCCAGCCGCGCCAGCGCCGCGTCGCTCGCGTCCACGGCGATGACCTGAAAATCAACAGCCAAATCTTTGATGATGGCGCTGCCGACCAGCCCGGCGCCAAGTACGGTGATAGTTTTCATTGTTTCAAGTCCTTTGTTTTGAGTTTAAAAGTTGCAGAGTTGCAGGGTTACAAGGTTACAGGGTTGCAGAGTTGCACAAATGACGAATCTCCAATTAACCAATTAACCAACTTCACTTGCGCGTTTCGCGCAGCGCAGTGAGCAAATCTTCCAGTCCGTCGAACACCCGATCGGGACGGATGTCCCGTTCCGCCAGCATTGCCGCCGAGGTGACCCCGCTCAACACGGCGATGGTGCGCATCCCCGCGTTTTTGCCGCCGAGGATGTCCGTTTCCAGCCGGTCGCCGACCATTGCGGCGTGTGCGGCGTCCACCCCCATTTTTTGCAGCGCCAGCTCAAACATCGGCGGGTATGGCTTGCCGACGATGAACGGTTCCACGCCGGTAGCGGCGGCGAGCGCCGCCAGAATCGCCCCGTTGCCCGGCGCGAGCCCGCCCTCAAAGGGGAAGCTTTTGTCGGGGTTGGTGCCGATGAACGCCGCGCCGTTGTTGATGTGTACGGTTGCGGTGCGCAGGTGGGCGTAGGTCAGTGAGGTGTCCATGCCGACCACCACCGCCGCCACATCTCGCTCGGCAAGGGTGAAGCCCGCCGCTTCGAGGGCGTGGCGCACCCCGTTCCCGATGGCGAACATCCGCGTGCCGGGGGGAAACTGTTTTTGCAGATATTCCGCCGTGGCGATGGACGCGGTGATGATGGCGTCGGGGGGCAATGTCACCCCAAAGCGGGCGAGTTTATCGGAAAATGATTGTTGGGTTTGGGTGGCATTATTTGTCACCAGCGTGACCGGAACCGCATGTTGGTGCAAAAATGCGAAAAAGTCTGCCAGACCGGGGAGCGGCTCGTTGCCGCGATACAGCACGCCGTCGCCGTCAACGGCAAAGGCACGAATGGAAGAAAGAGAGTTCATATTGGCTCAATGGTTCAGAAAAGTATTGAACGCGGATTTATCGGATTACGCTGATTTTCACCGGTAAAATCAGAAAAAACCAAGTCAATCTGCGTTATCTGCGTTCTGTGATTGCGATACGAATATCACCGCCGCGCCGAATCGCACCACCGCCGCCGCGCCGAGCGCAATCCCCATCCACCGCAACGATGGCGCGGTGAGCAGGAGGTTCGGCAGGGCATAGACCGCCGCGAAAAAGACGAACACCCCCACGCCAACCTGCGTGCCGCGCCGGGCGAGCGAGTCGGGGCTGGCGGCGAGCTTCTTTAGCCCGAAGACCATCAGCGGAATTTCAACGGCGCTGATACCGCCGAACAGCAGGAACAACCCCCAGCCCGCCCACGCCTGCGGCAACAGCGGCGCGGAAATCCACGCCCGCGCGGCGAAATTGGCGGCGAGCACCGTCACCAGCGCGGCGCACAACCCGATTCCCCCCGCCGGCGCGACGCTATTCCGGCTCACCGTCGGCGACATCGGCTTCCACCGCGACGGCAGCCGTCGCCACCGCCCAGCTCACCAGCCCCCACATCACCCCGCCGATGAGACTGCCGACAATCAGCGTCCAGGCGTTCACCGGCGTGCCGGGGTCGCGCAGAATTCCGACGACGGTCAGCACAATCGCCACCGCGGCGAAGCCCAACCCGATTTTCACGGGTCCGGATAAATTTAAAAAACGTTTCTTCAGGTTCAAGGTTTGTTCCAAGTTGTAAATTGGTTGTCAGTTGTCAGTGGTCAGTTAAAAAAGTTGCCCTGCCCCGAATTTTATTTCAAAGCGATAGCTGAAAACCAAAAACTAAAAACTGACAACTAAAAACTGACAACCATTGTAACAAATTATCCGAGCGCATCCAAATCGGCGGGGGTGTCAACATCGCGCAGAATGGCGGGGTCGGGCACGGCGACGGCTTCCGCCGCCGGCAAATACGCCGAGACCACCGCCCGCGCGCCCGCATCGCCGCGCAATTGCATCAACTGCGGAAACAATTCGCGCCCCAGCAGCACCGGATTGCCCCGTTTGCCCTCAAACGTGGGGTACACCACCGGCGCGAGCGTGCGCTGAAATCGTTCAATCAGCGCGTTGATGGTGGCGGGGGAAAGTTGCGGTTGGTCAGCCAGCAGCACCACCACCGCCGCAATATTTTTTGGCAAAGCCGATAATCCCGCTTGCAGGCTGGAACTCATTCCGGTTGCCCAATCGGGGTTCTCCACCACCCTCAATTGAGCTGATGGGAGCGTGCCGCGCACCGCGTCCGCCCGCGCGCCGAGCACCACCGTCACCCCATCCACCGCCGAGGCGAGCGCCGCATCCGTCGCGTGCGCCACCAGCGGCTTGCCACGCCACTGCGCCAGTTGTTTCGCCCCGCCGAACCGCCGCGCTTCGCCTGCCGCCAGCACCAGCGCCGCCACCCGATTCACCACCTGCCGGATGGGGTCATCCTCTGCCACCGCGCCCACCGCCACCGCCGAAATCCCAT